>NZ_JAUBSH010000002.1:0-32460 GCF_036704705.1 Microcoleus sp. K1-B1
TAGAGTCGAACTCATGCACTGGCTAATTTCATAAATTCCTTTTTTTGTCAACTCCTAATACTGAACCGACGCCCTAGGAATCATGAATCGAAATAACCATCTTGAAACTTATATTTCATTTCAAAGTATTAATTCAGATGTGGTTATTGCCTGTATTGATGCTTTTTTTCCCACAGTAGATAAGCCAACGGTGATTGTCACCGCTCAAGCTTCTATTCATACCAGTGATGCTATTGTTGACAAACAAGAAGAGTGGAAACAACGTAATATTACTCTTTTTGAGTTGCCTTCTTACTCACCTGAATTAAATTTAATTGAAATTTTATGGCGGTTTATTAAGTATGAATGGATTGAAATATCTGCTTACAAGAGTTGGGGAACTTTTGTTACATCTGTGGAAAAAATCCTGAAAGAATTTGGAGAAAACTATGTAATTAATTTTGTCTAGTTACTTATGTCAAAATGCGCTTCAAAACACGGAATTGAAAAATGTTAGAGTTCGATGGACTGCTCCCAACAATTGAAGAGTTAGTAATGCTCCACTTTCCCAGGGCTGGGGAGTCGGAAATTAACTAGCGGTTGAGGGAAAAATTCGCCAGCCCGCGAGTGAATGCTTGGCTCGATCGTGCAAACAATGCGATCGCCCTAATTCCCGACCGCAATCCCCAAAAGTCGATCGCCATTACCGCTGACAAAGACGAAATTCGCACCCTAGAGAATCTAGCACTGATGCAGGCTCTACTCGATAACAACTCAGAGTGCTTCCTATCCAGGATACAGTAGACTTTTTGCCTGAATCAAGTTAACAGACGTTTATGCTGCTGACGACACTCACAAGCTTGATTTAGCACAACCGCTAGCCTTCACCCCAAGCTGACAAGAAGCCCATTATTCTCAAACGCAACATTTGTTCTTGAACACCTGGGTTTTAGTACCTGCTTATACGTCCGGTGAGGCTGGCCACCACCGCCACTAACTCGGCAGCATCTACGGGTTTGGTCAAATGCATCTGAAAACCGGCTAATAGTGCCTGCTGACGATCGTCATTTCGGGCATAAGCCGTCAGCGCGATCGCGGGTAGCCTACCACCCCGCAGCGCTTCAAGTTGACGCAACTTGCGGATCAGGGAGTAGCCATCCTCATCCGGCATCCCAATATCGCTCACTAAAACATCGGGGCTGCGATCAGTTCCGGTTTCGATAATGGTCAATGCCTCCTTGACGGAAGCCACAGCCATGACATCAGCACCATACTTTTCGAGAATCGTGCTCAGCAACTCTAGCGCGTCAGCCTCGTCCTCTACAACTAAGATTTTTAAGCCTTCAAGGGTCGGCGAGGCCTGAAACATCCCATTAAACTCGACGATCGAGTTTAATGGCTCTGGATCGCTGGGTGGTAGATGGATAATCATCACGGGCAGTTTGACTGTAAAGGTCGTCCCCTGTCCTATCCCTGGACTCACTACCATTACAGTCCCGCCATGTAATTCAACTAATTGACGCACAATGGCTAACCCTAAACCCAACCCCCCATAACTGCGAGTAGTTGTGCTGTCGTGCTGGCTGAAGCGATCGAAGACAAACGGTAGAAATTCCGAGCTGATGCCTGCTCCAGTGTCGCTGACAGTAATTTCAACATGGGAATTAACCCGCTGCAAACGAATCTGGACTCGCCCGTCTTTAGGCGTAAATTTGAGGGCGTTAGAAAGTAGATTCCACACAACTTGCTGCAACCTATCGGCATCACCCAAGAGCGGGCCAGCTTCAGAATCGAGCACGCTTTGCAGGCGAATTGACTTTGCCTCAGCCGCCAATTGTACAGACTCAATCGCCGATTCAATCACCGGCACGAGGTTGACAGGACGGACTCGGAGGCGCAGTTTACCTGTGATAATGCGAGAAACATCGAGGATGTCTTCGATGAGCTGGGCTTGAGACTTCGCGTTTCGCTCGATCGTCTCCAAAGCCCGCGCCACCTTATCCTCACTCAGGTTTTTCTGCCGTAACATCGTTGACCACCCTAAGATCGCGTTGAGAGGAGTTCTGAGTTCATGAGAAAGAATCGAGAGAAACTCATCCTTGGCACGGTTGGCGGCCTCTGCCTCTGCCCGAATTATTTGTTCACGCATCAATAATTCGTCTTTGGTGCGATTAGACGCTTCCAGTTGGGCAGTGCGTTCTTGCACCCGTTGCTCTAGCTCCACATTAATCGCCTGGATACGGCCGCGACTCTCTTCTAGTTCCTGGTTTGTAAGGGCGAGTTGGGCTGGACTTGGCGCATCGAGCGCCACTGGAATTAAGGGAATCAGTAAAAAGGTAAACGTATAGAAAGACCAAACACCAGTGACAGCTTTGATCAGTCCTGAAACCCAATAAATGGGGTGCCAAAGTGTCACTATTTCCATCAAGTGCGTCGTGCCGCATAAGGCAAAGATAAAAAAGAAACCCACCAGCAGCATCACCGTCTGGGCAGGCAGATCCTTACGCTCATTTGTAAAGTAAACAATGGCAACCGCCACCGAGTAATAAGCGAGGGTAGTCAAGGCATCTGACGTTATGTGCAGCCAGACTAACTCCGGTTTCCAGAGGTAACAATGACCGTGGGGAATGAAATTACTAGAAAAGAAGGTGCTCAAGAGGTGAGGCATATTAATTTACGGCACTGTCAAGTTAATTTAGGGGGGGGGTGTCATCAATTCAACCCGATGACGACGGCAGCAGCCAGAAGAATCGCACGCCGGAAAGTTCACCGCCCTAGGGTGATAGCGCGTGGCGATTGCCTGATACTGCTTGAGCTTGGGGAAAAAGTTCTCAATCAAATGACCGGCTTTGTACAATTGAGCATCGTAAGTTTCCAGGGTCTTGCAATTGCGGCGAGGTGAAATCACCAGAAAACGAGCGAGAAGCCCCGGGCTAACGACATGGGGAGGAAAGCGGCTGCAACTTCAGTCGCCTTGAATCAAAATCCATAGGAATAGCCATCTTTTTTGTGAATAGGTTGACAATATTTATGGCTGATTCCTGCTATTCTTCCCTTCGCTGTAGCGATGTCGAACGAGCCGGATGCACGGCAAAGAATTCGTCCCACGTAGGAACCAACTTTCTTGCCTGCGGTGACGGTAGCGCTGACAAGATCGCCAGTTTGAAAGCCGAAATGGATTTGCTTTCTTGATTTATGGCGAGTTGGAAAGCCAAACCGATCTGTGCCACACATTTGTCGAGTACCGTGTCCTGCTGCTTTTATTAGCAGCGGTTGAGAAGTCAGCACCTTTAATTCTTCGACTTTTCCAACACAAGCTGCATCTAACCAGTGAGTTTTAGCTAAATTCAATCGAGTGCGGTTGAACTTTGTCAAGCCGCCACTGCCAGTAGAAACTGGCAGGCCAGTCATGCAAAGTCGATTAAACAGTGCCCAACGAGTCGAATTAACGGCTGTCGCGTCTTTTAATGGACGTTTTGCTTGAGATTGAATCCGTTTCAAAACCTCTGGCTTTTTAGAGAGGAATTGCTCAATACCTTGAGTGCCTTTCTTTTTATTGCAAGCATCGCACGCAAGGCAAAGATTAGAAACGCGGTTAGATCCGCCTTTGGCTTTGGGATGAATGTGTTCGACCTGTAGCGGTGTATTCGTAATTCCATAATAGGCGCACTTTCTGTCCCATTTATTTAACAAATATTCGCGGATTTCGTAGCCACACAAAATGCCTTGCTGGTATTCAATTCCAGAAATCTCGGGGTTTTCTAGTTGCTGTAAATCGAACCGCACAAGTTCTTGAACAATAGAGACAATGGGAGCGAGTTTCATCAATCTAGTTACCCAGGTTAGGGTTGTTTCGACACGATGTTGTAAGCTTGGCGCTAGCCACCCTTTAGGGCGAACCCTATTTAGGAATCTCGCTGGACGATAGCGGGTATGGCGATTTCTTCTACCTCTACGCAGTGAACGGCGAGACTCCAAACTGGCTTTGATTGCTTGTCCTCGGTGAGCTAGTTCTGCACCAAAGATTATGTTTTCTCCTTGCACTAATGCGATTCCAGTAGTTTTGGAACCAGGGTCTAATTTAAGAATGATTGGTTTTTGAGGTGCTATAACGTCTGCTTTGAGAATTATTGTGAACGGATACCTTTTAAAAACAGCAGCTTTGCCAGTGGTTAGCAATTTACGAGCCAGTCCTGGGCGAATTGGATCGAGCGGTCGTTTATGGGTATCAATTACAAAAACGAAATTAGACACCAAGTCCTCCATTGCTGGGTAATGTTCGCTTCGAGAATGTTTCCTGAGCTTGTTATGTCAAAAGCACTGGTTTAACCCCGTAATCCTGTTTAACTTTTGACGACAGAGCGGAAAACTAGCGTCGCATTTTCCGGTGTCGTGACTCAAGAAACGTAGGTCTAATCCTGTCTCTGGTAAGGTTCGGGCTTTTTTCTTGCACCGCTCGGAACGAGCCGGACTTCCTAAAAGCCCCCGCTTTTAATAAGCGTGGGGTTCCTTACGGTGGTCTTCCCCTCGGCATTGAGGCGGTCAATCACACGCTGATCTGGATCATAGCCCTTCTTAGCCAGCAGTGTATCCGCCACCAGTAATGGCTGCAGTTGGTCGCCTCCTGCTCGCGTCACCAGTTTGTCGGGGGGTGAGGTGAAACCCCAACGGATTGCCCAACGCTTCCACGCGATCGCATGAATCTTGTTACTCAATGGCCCTTTGCTGCCTCCAATTGCTTCATTCCTAAGCTCCTCAAAAAGCTCAGCAGGAAGATGTTTTTTTAAGTGGGAAAATGCCTGAATTGAAACTAAGTGTACCGCCGGGAAAGAGTGAGTAAATGTGCTTTAATATATGTCAAAATTCGCTCCTAAAAACGAAAATAAAAAATGTTAGAGTTCGATCGCCTGTTCCAAACAATCGAAGAATTAGTAATGCTGCACTCACCCAGCGGTGCGGAATCGGAAATTAACCAGCGGTTGATGGAAAAATTCGCCGCCCTGGGAGTGAATGCTTGGGTCGATCGCGCGGATAATGCGATCGCCCTAATTAAGGGTCGCAATCCCGAAAAGTCGATCGCCATTACCGCCCACAAAGACGAAATTGGCGCCTTAGTTAAAACAATAGGCGAGAGTGGCCGCGTGGAAGTCCGCAGATTGGGCGGCGCATTTCCTTGGGTTTACGGCGAAGGCGTGGTGGATTTGCTCGGAGACAAGCAAACAATTAGCGGCATTCTCAGCTTCGGTTCTCGCCATGTTTCTCACGAATCTCCTCAGAAAGCTCAGCAGGAAGATGTTTCTTTAAAGTGGGAAAATGCCTGGATCGAAACTAAGTGTACCGCCGAGGAATTAGCCGAGGCCGGAATTCGACCGGGCACGCGGATGGTGGTGGGAAAGCACCGCAAGCGCCCGCTGCGGTTGAAGGATTGGATCGCGAGCTACACTCTGGACAACAAGGCTTCAGTGGCGATTTTGCTGGCTCTGGCGGAATGTTTGAAAGAGCCTGCGGTGAATGTTTATTTGGTAGCGTCGGCGAAGGAGGAGGTTGGGGCGATCGGAGCTTTGTATTTCACGCAGCGCCAGCCGTTGGACGCGCTGATCGCTTTGGAAATTTGCCCTCTGGCACCGGAATACCCGATTCGTGACAGCGAAAACCCGGTTTTGCTGGTTCAGGACGGCTACGGAGTCTACGATGAAGGACTGAACGCCCAATTGCGCGCAGCCGCCGCAGCATCGGATGTAGAGGTGCAGTTGGCGGTAATTAGCGGTTTTGGAAGCGATGCTTCGATCGCCATGAAGTTCGGCCACGTAGCCCGCGCCGCTTGTTTGGCTTTCCCCACCCAGAACACCCACGGCTTTGAAATTGCTCATCTCGGGGCGATCGGCAATTGCGCCACCATCCTCAAAGCCTACTGTGACGTGCTTTGGGACGAGTAGAAAAAAAAGTTTCGCAAAGTAGTTGACAGATTGGGAAAGATTAGTTAAGGTAATAAAGGTGCGGAACACAAGCAAACGCAACGACGCGCCCCCATCGTCTAGAGGCCTAGGACACATCCCTTTCACGGATGCGACGGGGATTCGAATTCCCCTGGGGGTATTGAAAATTTAACTCTGATATCAAATCGATATCTAGTATGTGGGGTGGGCATTTTGCCCGCCCTTATTGCTATTAGGACTTACGCACGGATAGCCAGAAACCGGGTTTTTGCTGAGAAGACACGTGAGATCCCGCAGCAACGGCAAAAATCGGCTTGATTTAGTTTGGTTCCTGGTGCATAGTTGAGCGATTTACCTCGGATTATTGAGCAGATACATAGGCTCAATATAGTTGAACACTTAGACAGCTAATAGCAGCAAAGGGAGTGCGATGTACATACCTGTTACTTTCGACCACAGCGGCATCCAAAGGAACGAAGCAATAGAAATAAAAGTTAGAAACTTTAAAGACTTAAACTTACAGGAAAGACATATTGAAGAGTTCTTACGCAAAAACATTAATTTGCTCTTTGGGGATGACCAAACTCTTCTAGTTGTAGGTCAACAAGTTCGTAATGCGAGTAACGGGATTAGCGACCTGACTGCCATTGATGCCGATGGCAATATTGTTCTAATCGAGATTAAACGCGACGTACAAGACATCAAAGCCAGAAAAGAACCTTTTGAATTTCAAGCTATCAGGTATGCCGCGAGTTATGCCAAAATTTCTACACCTGAATCCCTTGTAGAGTTGGTCTATAGTTCGTATATAGAGAGCCACAAAGATGAGTATGAATTAGGTGATTTGACCTCTAGTGAAAAAGCGAGACAAGAGTTGAATAAATTCTTGTCAAGCAATGACGCACTCAAAACCTTTAACAAAAAACAACGAATAATACTTATAGCCTCATCCTTTGATGAGCAAACCCTTTCTGCTGTTGCTTGGTTGATTGCAAATGGGGTAGACGCCATCTGTCTTAATATCACTCCTGTTTTTATAGGACAGCAAGGTTTTTTGAGTATGGAGAAAATTTTGCCTCCGGCACAACTGGATGATTTTTACGTGGGTTTAGCCGGAGGAGGTTCTACAATCAAGGGAGAAATTATATCCAGTGCTTCTGCCATTGAAAGAACTTTTCTACCTCGAATGGACAAGTTGTTTGATTGGCAAATAATCAAAGCTGGCGATTGCCTTGAGATTAAAACATTTGAAAGCTCTGAAGCTATAATAATTGATCCTACATTTGTCAGATTTAATGGGGAAGAAATCTCCTATAATAAGTGGGGAAAGAAAGTTACTGGTTGGTCTTCTATAAATATTTATGAATGGGCAAGGCTTAGTTCGATTAAGAAGACATTACATGAACTAAGGATGGAAAAAATGGCAGAGTTGGAAGCAAAAGCCAGTCAAGGTGAAAAAGTTCAAAACGAAGAGGTTGGATAGATTACATACAAAGTTGTGAGAAGGGATATTAGATCGTGTCCGCTCGATCGAAATTCCTGTAGTAGGTTGGATTGAACTTAGTGAAACCCAACATCAACTGTTGTTGGGTTTCATTATTATATAGCAATCATCAATCCTGCAACTTCAGCAACGGTTCAATCTGCTGCCTTTGAAACTGCAATTCATCCGCCAAAGGCTGGTAAATTTCCCGATCGCCCGATTCATTGCAATAATCCCACAAACCATTGTAACAGTGCCTGTCGTCGTCCCAACCCGGATGGTTAACAATCGGATACAAGCAGATTCCGTCTATTGGAACTCCTGCTTTCATCGCCGCCATTACCTCAGTACACACATAATTAAACCAGACAGGTCTAAAATCGTCTTCAGTGCCTGTTTCTGCTACGAATAAGGGGCGGCCGTAGCGCTCAAACACTTCTTGCAGCAGTTCGCGAAACGGGCGGTACAGCGGATCGGTGTATTTCATCGGCTCTTCATTGTGAATCCACTGATTGCGATCGTAATAATTCACCCCAATAATATCGAGATATTTTTCCTTACCGCCAAGTTCCGGGCGAAAACGTCCAGCCAACATATCCCAAGCTTGATATTGCGATAAGCGATAACCTTCCGCCGCGTCCCGATCCTCCGGTTTGTCAGGATCGGCAATAATGTTAATTGTCGGATCGATTTGAACGATCCGGGTGCGGGGATTGACTTCCCAAACTGATTCTATCGCTGCGATCGCAGCTTTGATTAACTGGATTTTGAGCTCGTCTCCCCGCCCTTTTGCAAACGGATTGATGTAGGCGACATCGCCGCCGGCCCAAGCAATAAATGAAATTTCATTGACAGGTGTCACGAAAGGTGTTTGGTCTGTTTCCTCTGTTAGCACTTCCATAAAAGCGCGCACCATGCTTGCAAACCTGGACACAAATTCGGGACTGAAAATATCAATATCGTCAGGCCAGCCGTAGTGAAACAAATCCCAAATTACCTGCATTTTCATGTCGCGGGCGGCGCGGATAATTGGCAGGGAACTGGAAAAATCGTATTTTCCGGGCGACTGTTCAATTAAGTGCCAGCGGAGGCCTTCGCGGACTGTGTAAATGCCTTGCTCTTGCAAGCGTTGGTAGTCGGCTGCTGCAAATTTATCGTGACCGGTGGCGGCTGTGACATCGAGGCGTTTTCCAGATTGCACTCTGTGGGTGGAACATTCAAATCCGCCCATGAAAAAACTTTGAAACATCAATCGAATGGGTAATGGGTAATGGGGCATGGGGAATTGGGCATGGGGCATTGGGCATGGGGCATTGGGCATGGGGCATCGGGCATCGGCCCGCGCAGGGCATTAGGAATTTAGAAATTGGTAATTGTTAGCAATTAACTAATAACTAATAACTAATAACTAATAACCGATGCCCCATTCCCCATTCCCCATGCCCAATTAGCATTGAGTAATAGCTTGCGGCTGTGAACTTTCTTCGGGAATATCCCAGCCGAGAGTTGCCGCCGCGATCACCTCTAAGGGAAACTTGGGAGTGCGATCGGCATACAGCAAACCGTTAGCTTCTTGGAAAGTATCGGTTAACTGCGTGTAACAAAATCCGCTGAACATTTCCACTCGGTTTACTACCTTCAACAGCGCGGTGTAGCGCCTTTGCAGTTCCTGCGTGTCCGACGCCCGCACGTAGCCCCAAACCCTGAAAAAATCGGGGTTTTCGCGGCCCGCGCAGGCAATGCCGCCGAATTCTGTCAGCATCATCGGCTGTCCTTGGTGCGGGTGGCCGTCGAGGGTGAGGACTCGCCCGCCGGGACGCCCGCGATCGAACAAATCGGCTAGCTGGACTTCTGGCCCGTAGCGCTTGGCTAGGGTTTGCGGGTTGTTGTCGTAGTCGTGAATCGCCAGGATGTCGGTATCGATGCTTTCCCAGCCGTCGTTACCGATGACGGGGCGAGTCGGATCGAGGGTTTTGGTCAAGAAATACAGCGCTTGCACGTAGTTGCGGTGGGCTGCGGCTTCGACTAAATTCGGAACTCCCCAGGATTCGTTGAACGGCACCCAGACTACGATACAGGGGTGGCTGGTGTCGCGATCGATGACTTCTGTCCACTCCCGCGTCAGCCGTTGCACGGCTTTGGGAGTGAAGCGGTAGGCGCTGGGCATTTCTTCCCAAACTAAGAGTCCGAGCACGTCAGCCCAGTACAAAAATCGGGGGTCTTCGATTTTTTGGTGCTTGCGGACGCCGTTGAAACCCATTGCTTTGACTAATTCGACATCGTGGCGCAAAGCTTCGTCGGAAGGGGCCGTCATCATGGTGTCGGGCCAGTAACCTTGGTCGAGCACCAGTCGCAAATAGTAGGGGCGGCCGTTTAGCATGAAGCGATCGCGCTGGATGCTGACCGTCCGCATGGCGGTATAAGATTTAACCTCGTCGAGCAATTTGCCGTCCGCCCACAACTGCACTTGAGCGTTGATTAATGTCGGTTTTTCGGGGCTCCACAGCAATTCGTTGCGGTAGTCGTCGATACCAGGGTCGGAGAGGGCGATGCGGCGGTGGATTTCGCCGTTGATGACTTCGTAGGTGTCGTTGACCAGCAGCATACAGCCGATCGACAGTTTAACTTTAATTTGGATTCCCGACTGGCGATCGCCGGCGACAAACGCTTCAAAACCGATTTCCCAGCGTTCAAACTGGGGAGTCCAGCGGATGCGCTCGATATAAGTGTGAGGCACCAATTCTACCCAGACTGTCTGCCAAATGCCCGTCGTGCGCGGATACCAAATACTGTGGGGCTCTATTTGCCAGTCTTGCTTGCCGCGCGGTTGCTCCAAATCTTGGGGGTCGTCGTGGGCCCAGACTGTCACCCGCTGCGGCCCGTTGAGGTTCACAATTGCTGTAATGTCTGCAGTGAAAGGAGTGTGTCCGCCTTCGTGTTCGATGACAAACTGACCGTTCACCCAGACGCGGGCGCGGTAGTCTACGGCCCCAAAGTGGAGGAGAACTCTGCCTTCTGTGTGGGGTACGTCAAATTCGCGTTCGTACCAGCAGTTGGCGTGAAAATTTGTGTCGCCGATCCCGCTTTTTGCGGATTCTGGAGCAAACGGCACTTCTATAGTGTGAGTCCACTCCGAAATATCGATCGGCTGCACGCAGTGGCCCGCGTCATCGTAAGCAAACCTCCACGGACCATTGAGACAAATCCAGTTGCTCCGGCGCAGTTGGGGGCGCGGATAACCTGTTTTCCGTCCTTGAACTGTCACCTTAGTATCAAGAGTTGCAGACTCTTCTATCTCACAATTTTCTAGTTCTCTACCTAACCAACTCATCGGCACATCTACCCAAAGTTATATTTATAGGTTAGCGACAATTACCCCCACTTTGACAAGTTTTTTGCTGATTAATTTGCAAAAGTTCTGCCTATTAAAACAGCCTCATCTGAAGGCTCTCTTGTGCTGAAGTCATTAGTCAGAAGAAAGAAGAATAAACCAGGAAGATTTTTCCTATCCCCCACTCTCCCCCTCTCCCTCTAGCTAGCAAGACTTTGCAAACCTCCTAACGGTTCAGTTAGCTCACTTTTGAAAGAAAATTCTTCTGCAAACGGCAAACACTGAAATATTTGCTGTAGTCCCGTGAGTTCAAATAGAATTCTAACTTGTTCGCTCATGGCAGAGATCAAAAGTATACATTCGCTGTCTCTAACTAATTTCACGATCGCCACTACAGCCATTAACTCGGAATTTTTCAGGAAATTTATTTTTGAGAAATCCAGCATCAGAATTTTGCCACCGCTTTCAATGAGGCGCTGTATTTCTTTCTGAAACTGAGCAAATTGAGAAACTTCCAAAACCTCATGAGACAAAACAATTTTAACTAGAACGTTCATTTTTACCTCAATGCTTGTTTGAATTATTAAATAACTTTTGATAAAAACCTAGTAAGGTGCTCCATCAGCACCTTACCTTTTTACCAGGAACTCGCAACTTCCAGCTACTTGCTAGCAGATTTGCCGTTGCCGTTGCCGTGGCTGTTGCCGTTGTTGACAGCAGCGACTTCTAGAGAAGTTGTGGCTGGGCGATGGGCGACTCCATGGGATGAGCTGACATTAGAGGCAGAAGCATTAACATTTTCTACCAATTCAATCATCGGCTTGGTAGTAATTTGTGTGTAAGTTGTCAGAGCTTGAGCGACCACTTGATCCATGTTGTAATACCTGTAAGTCGCCAGCCTTCCCACGAAAGAAACTCCCGGAGTTGAATCAGCCAAAGCCTTATATTTCTTGTAAATTTCGGCATTTTCTGGACGGGGAACTGGGTAGTAAGGGTCTCCCTCAGCTTGGGGATATTCGTAGACAATGCTAGTTTTTAGATGCTCTTGTCCGGTGAGGTATTTAAACTCGGTGCAGCGAGTATATAAATGCTCGTTGGGGTAATTTACCACCGGTGCTTCTTGGTGTACAGGTACGTTCAGTGTTTCGTGTTTGAATTCCAAGGAACGGTAAGGAAGTTTGCCGTAGCAATAATTGAAATAGGAATCGACTGGCCCGGTGTAAATCATTTCTCCGTAAGGAATAAAACCCTCAATTTCCCGGTAGTCGGTATTCAGCATCACCTTGATGTTTGGGTGAGAAAGCATCTTTTCAAACATCCGAGTGTAGCCGTGCAGGGGCATTGCTTGATAGGTATCGGTGAAATAGCGATCGTCCCGGTTAATGCGAGTGGGTACGCGCGCAATCACTGATTTGTCTAGTTCCGAGGGGTCCATTCCCCACTGTTTGCGGGTGTAGTTGCGGAAGAATTTTTCGTAAAGTTCGCGACCGACTTTGCTGACAACTACATCTTCGGAAGTGCGTATGTAATCCTTTGGTTCTGCTACTTTCGCGAAGAAATCTTCTACTTCAAATGACGTGAGATTCAGTCCGTAAAGTTTGTTTACGGTGTTGAGATTGATCGGAATTGGCAGCAGTTGACCGTCAACACTGGCGAGGACGCGGTGTTCGTAGGGCCGCCACTCGGTGAACCGCGAAAGATACTCGAAAACTTGGCGCGAATTGGTGTGAAAAATGTGGGGGCCGTATTTGTGTACGAGGATGCCATGATTGTCGTAGTGATCGTATGCGTTGCCGCCGATGTGGTTGCGGGTATCAATTATCAGGACAGTTTTTCCGGCTTCATTTGCTAGTCTTTCGGCAATGACGCTACCTGCAAATCCGGCTCCGACGATTAAATAGTCAAACATTGAAACACCTCTGATTGTGGGTAAGGGTAAGGAATAATTGGTAATTGGACATACAGCGAGGAGTGTTGAGTGTTAATTTTTGAATCCGTAAACTGTAACTCTTTAACTTCAACCTCAACATTCCTAACTTAAAACTTTCATCCTACCTTCGGCTTTCTGCCGTTTATCGTCGATCGCACTTTGGATCAACCCCAGCATTTCGCCCCAGGTATTGTCCCAAGAATTGTCTGCTAAAAAGGCGTCTACTTCACTCAGCCACTTGGTGCGAACGTCCGAACTTTCGCTGAGGATTTCTTCGGCACAAGCAACGAATTCTTCCCAATTGCTAGCAATCCGAACCAAGCCGTTTTCTCCGTAGGGCCGCACCACGTCGCGGATAGGAGTAGAAATAACAGGTTTGCCGGCAGCGAGGTATTCTGGAGTTTTCGTGGGACTAATAAACTTAGTCGATTCGTTAATGGCAAAAGGCAGCATGGCGATATCCCATCCGCCAAGATACGTTGGCAGTTCTTGATAAGATTTGCCGCCGAGATAGTGGATATTTGGGTGAGTTGGCAGAGTTGCCGGATCGATTTTCACCACCGGGCCAATGATGACTAAATGCCAGTCTGGCTTTGCTTTGGCCATGCCCGCCAGCAGTTCGATATCCATGCGTTCGTCTATGACGCCATAAAACCCCAAACGCGGGTGAGGAATGTCTTTTTGATCTGCCGGTTCTTCTGAAAGGTTCCTGGCTGTCGCAAAGTGTTCTTTTTCGATGCTGCTGGGGAAGGGGTGAATGTTTGGGTGCTGGTGCTGTTTGGCTTCGTAAAGGTTGTGTCCCCCGGTAAATACTACGCTGGCGCGCTTTAATAATTGGTTTTCATTCGCTTTTAAATCCGGGTGCGCGCCTTGGAATGCTGACAGTTCATCCATGCAGTCGTAGACTACAGCGAGTGGCTTTAAGTGGCTGGTGAAAGTGACAGCCATTGGTGTGTAATACCACAGAATGTACTGGCTAATTTCTGCCGCTCGAAACAAATCATCTAGCATGGCTTGCTGAGCAGTTTGTGCTGTTGCTTCGCTCGTTCCTTCGCTCAGGTGCGGTACTATTACCCAGACTCCGCTTTCGTGGATGCTGACATCAAGCCACCAATCTGTAGCCGCGCTAAACACAGGTTCTTCTACAAAGAATACGCGACGAGTTTTGGCACAACGACTCAAGAGATGTTGCGGACGCTGATAGACAAAATTCCACCGCAAATGGGACAGGCAAACTAAATCTGGTGCATCTAAAGCCTCAGTTTTTGATAAGTTGGCGCGCACTGCGGGCGATGCAGCGAATTGAGAGGGCGATTTGGCTGGATCTATAGAGGTAAATCGGATCTCCCATGCTCGATCTTTATTGCTATAATTATTGTTTACTGAGTTTTCTGGGGGCGACATATTAGCCTCTGGAATTTGTCAATGAAAATTTGTCAGTTAAAATTGGTCAATAGGATATATTTCTCAGCAGTGTCTTACTGAAAGTCGCAAGCATAAATCTGAGAACTTTTATTGACGAGCAAGCGCCGCATTCAGTGAGCCAAACAAAGAAAGTGTTTAGCTGCGGAAAAAACAGGCTTATCTGCTTTTTTCAGAATTGAAACTTAGAGATAAGTTAATATGGTTAGACTTGCTATTGTTGTTAAATGTAACCCAGTTTTTCGGCCCTAACTTCTATCTGAAGGATGACTTTTCTCTCAGGACACACCTAGCTTGCACGGGGGGTTCAAAAGCCGTTAAAATGCCGATCGACCTTGTAAAATGACTCTTAACTGGTAGGTACGGGGTGAAAAAAGAGCGAGTTTTATTGCTTTATTTGAAGATGAGAGAAAATTTGCCATCAAGTTTATGTTGCTTTTTGATTTGACAAACGTTGCTTTTTTTTAACTAATCCGATCGCTATTAGGGAAACTTTGTATCCTAATATACAAAGTTTTGTCAAAGATTTCTAACTTCCGATAGATTAACAATTGACAGTTTATGCAGTGAGGTTAAACTCACTGAACAGCACCTGTCTCAACAATATCAAAGAAACCAGCCAATGGCAATGATAAACCTAAGATTTTGCGCGAGTGTGTGGCAAGAAACCAAGGTGATGACATTTATGCTGTGGGCCTCAGTTTAACCTCGCGCCTACAGCACAAATGTCAATCATCCCTCTAAGGGCGGGTTTGCCGATATCTGCAATCAAACGCCAAATATCCACGTAAACCAGCGACTAGAAAATAGCAGCAACTTTACAGTCGGCGGCTGTCAATTTTGGCGATTCCTCCTCCAAAGGCAAAATCTTGCACCGTCGAACTCTTTAAGAAATCGTGAGGGAAACCCAATTCAATTGCACTTACTTTGTCTAACTGCTGCATTTGTTCGGGGGTTAATTCAAACTCCAAACAAGCTAGATTTTCCTGAAGTTGCGAGAGTTTGCGCGAACCCACAATCGGAATAACTTCGACTGGCTGTTGGATCAGCCAATTTAGGGCTACTTGAGAAGCAGGTTTGCCAATTTCGGCTGCTATTTTGCTAACTTCGTCAGCAATTTTGAGGTCT
This sequence comes from Microcoleus sp. K1-B1, assembly GCF_036704705.1. Lineage (NCBI taxonomy): Bacteria > Bacillati > Cyanobacteriota > Cyanophyceae > Oscillatoriales > Microcoleaceae > Microcoleus > Microcoleus sp. K1-B1. The sequence continues at coordinate 15,210 of NZ_JAUBSH010000002.1, forward strand.
CGTTCGTTAATTTTTCCCGATTCAGGTGAATTAAGCCGTTTAGCTTCGCTGGCTGTTTCTGAAGTGTTGTATTTTCCTGTCAGCAAACCCGCTGCTAGGGGACTCCAAGCTGTGACGCCAATATCAAAGGCTTTTGCCATAGGGAGCAAGTCCCGTTCAGGAGTTCGCTCTTTTAAAGAATACTCGATTTGCAAGCCGATAAATTGTGTCCAACCGCGCAGGTGGGCGATCGTATTTGCTTGAGAAATAATCCAAGCCGGCGTATCGGAAATGCCGATATAAAGAATTTTGCCGGCGCGCACCAAATCGTCAAAAGCGCGCATCACTTCTTCGACGGGTGTGGTAAAGTCCCAAGCGTGCAGCCACAGCAAATCTATGTATTCAACTTGCAATCGCTTCAAACTGGCCTCTACTGCTTGTACCATATTTTTGCGGTGGTTGCCGAAACCGTTGATTTCGCCATTCTTCATGTTGAGGCTATACTTAGTGGCAACTACCCATTTTTCGCGATCGGCTGCGATGAACTCACCGACATATTTTTCGCTAGTACCGTTGGTGTAGAGATTCGCGGTATCAATGAAATTGCCGCCCGCTTCTGCAAAGGCGTCGAACATTTTCCGGCTTTCGTCGTAGGAGCTCCCCCAACCCCACTCTTCCCCAAAAGTCATGGTTCCGAGGCAGATTTCGGAAACGCGAAGTCCGCTGTGACCTAGTAGTTTGTATCTCATGTCACCCTTCCGCTAGTTAATGGTTGTTAACAGTTTAGATCGGGATTTCCCAAACTGTTACCATCAGTTGAGGTGGCGGGTTTTACGGGGCCTTAGCGCTGTGCTTAATGTTGAATGTTTTGCCAAGTTCATCAAAATGTCGTAGCAGGGGCGATGCTGTCTCGCCCCTGCGTTTAGTTTAAAAAGCGCGCAGGGGCGATCGTCTTATTAATGTATTTAGGATTACATAAGTAAATAAAAATACAGTAAACTGGCAAAAAAAATATCTACCTTTAGATAGGTATTTTAGTAAACGAGTTAAATAAAAAATGCTATCTTAAATAATCAGGAAACCAGACAGAACTACAGAAAAAATTAATGTAGCTAAATTAACTTTTTAGCGTTATAGTGATTTATAGATTACACAAACTAGGTGACTCACTTGGCTGATATCGTTGATACCGCCGTTTCGGCTGGATCTTTTACAACCCTAGTTGCTGCTGTCAAAGCTGCTGGTTTAGTAGATACTCTTAAAGGCGCTGGCCCCTTCACTGTTTTTGCGCCTACTGACGAAGCTTTTGCTAAGCTTCCCGCAGGTACTGTAGAAGCACTGCTTAAGGACATTCCTAAGCTCAAAAAAATCCTGACTTATCATGTCGTTTCTGGCAAAGTTATGGCCGCTGATGTGGTCAAGCTGAAATCTGCCAAGACAGTGGAAGGTTCAGAAGTTAAAATTGATGCTTCCAATGGCGTCAAAATCAATGATTCTACCGTTACAGCAGCCGATGTTGCTGCTGATAATGGCGTCATCCACATTATTGATTCAGTCTTGCTTCCTGCGTAAGCACAGATTTAGGTAGCGCAATACTATCTTGAGGGCGGTGGCTGTTGTTAGCCACCGCCCTGTTTTAGTTGATAGTTGAGATTGAAATATTTTACGCAGCTCGATAATTAAAACTATCGCTCTTTTATCTGTCTAGGCGGAGGAAAAGTGGAAATCAGGATCATCTTCAATTACAGGAATGGCTCCCTCGGCGCTATCATAATCAGGGACTAGGTTTCAGCGATTTTCCTTGATTATAGTCTTCCTAGAGTGACAAAAGAGTGATAGCGCGCTGCTTTGGTTCCTGAGTAAACGCCATAAGTCTGCAAAATCCAACGTGTAACAGACTAAGAAAAATTGAGTACCCGTCCATTATGATGAAGCTGAGTTGCACCCTCTTTAAAATCCAGAAAAACGCCTTTGAGTTGATTTGAAAAAGCGGAACGTTAGAGTGGTAGCGCGAGCGAATTTATCAAGAATTCAAAGTTACCTAGAGAGCGTTATTAAACTAGGTTTTTTCGCTTTCACATAGTCATCAATCCCGTCTTGACCTAAAGTTAATCACCTTGACTGCCAATATTTTAAAGGCTATTTTTATAATTTCAATAAATTAGTTGGACACATTCCTCAAGCCAACAATTCACTCACAGCTACGCTAAAACCTGTAAGTACCCTTTGAGTGTTAACAACTTCATCGGCATTAAACAACAGCCAGCGTTGCCCTGCATTCACAAATATTAATCTCACTTCAGGAAACAGCAACCAAACTTCTAAACATCCCGATTCCAAATATTCTTGAGCTTTGGCAAATAACTCTTCGCCGCTATCTTCCGGGGAAGCAACTTCCGCTATCAAAGGAAAACTTTGGGAAAAAGCTGTAAAATTGCCTGATTCTGGCAGCAGTTCTGGAGTAATGTAAGCAACATCGGGACGGCGACCCTGTTTGTTAGTGCGGCAAAGTATTTCGGTAAGAACTTCTCCTCCCTGTCCGCTGGAGTCTTTGTAATTGCCCCAGTAACGGGCTAATTTAGATTGAGCTAGACTGTGCTTGAATGTCATTCCTGTTTTCTCCACTAAGTTGCCGTCAACCCATTCCATTCTATCAAGAGGCTTGACTAAAAACTCTTCGAGAGATATGACTTTTTCTGGCTGAGATTCTGGGTGAATTTCGGGTGTATTTTCTAATTTTGGATGTAATTGTGGCTCTGAGTTTTGGTCGGAATTTTTGGATATAATTATAGTAGATGTCATGCTAGCAACCTCTCTTTAATGATTATAATTGTACAAGCGATCGCTCTCGATCGCATCTTTATGATCTTATTGAACTTGGTAGATTTTGTCTTTTCAACTTAGCCCGACAATTTATATATCATAGCAATTCAGAAAGGTGACTTTCATGATTCTCTCAAACCGTTTTTCTGAAGCCCTCACCTATGCAGCCGAATTGCACGCTACCCAAGTTCGCAAAGGTTCCGGCGTTCCCTACATTGCCCATTTGTTGGGCACTGCTAGTATAGCTTTAGAATATGGGGCAAATGAAGATGAGGCGATCGCAGCTTTGCTTCACGATGCGATCGAAGATCAAGGCGGCGCCACCACCCGCGAAGCCATCCGCCGCCGTTTTGGGGATACTGTCACAGCGATTGTAGACGGCTGTACAGACAGTGACGAGACGCCGAAACCCCCTTGGCGACAGCGAAAACAAGCTTATATCGATCGCATTTCTACAGCTTCGGGCTCGGTCAGATTAGTCTCGGCTGCTGATAAACTTTATAATGTTCGATCGATCCTGAAAGATTCCCGTCAATTGGGTGACGTTGTTTGGGAACGCTTCAAAGGTGGCAAAGAGGGTTCTCTCTGGTATTATCGTTCTTTAGTAGAAGCATTCCGCCAAGCTGAGTTAACGCCTATAGTCGAAGAATTAAACCGCACAGTTTTAGAATTAAACAAACTTTCCGAAGACAAAAGGTAAAAATCACTAACAAATAACTAACAACCAATAACTACTAACAAATAACCAATGGCAAATGTTCGCTTAGAAAATATTACCCGACGCTACCAAAACGTCACCGCGATCGAAAACATCAGCTTCAAAATCCCGGACGGGGAATTTTGGGTATTAGTCGGGCCATCCGGCTGCGGTAAATCGACAATTATGCGGACAATTGCAGGTTTAGAAACCGCAACTTCCGGCAATCTTTACATCGGAGATAATTTAGTTAACAACATTCCTGCTAGACAGCGGGATGTAGCAATGGTATTTCAAAATTACGCGCTTTATCCGCACATGACTGTCGCAGAAAATCTGGCGTTTGGATTGCGGATGCGGAATGTTGACCCGACTAAAATTCAAGAACGAGTCGAAACAGTCGCCCGATCGCTCTCGATCGACCATCTCCTCAAGCGTAAGCCCAAACAGCTATCCGGCGGACAGCAGCAGCGGGTAGCACTCGGAAGGGCGATCGCCCGCGAACCGAAAGTATTTCTTTTAGATGAACCGCTTTCTAACCTCGATGCTCAACTGCGAGACGACACTAGAGCAGAACTCAAACAACTGCATCAACGGCTGGGAATTACCACAATTTACGTCACCCACGACCAAGTGGAAGCGATGACTTTAGCTGATAAGATTGTAGTCTTAAATGGGGGTAAAATTCAACAAATTGGAGACCCGCAAAGCATTTACGCCAAACCAGCTAACCGCATGGTTGCCACATTTTTAGGCAATCCAGCCATGAACATTTTGCCTGTAATATATACTAACGAATCCTTTCAAGTAGGAGAGCAAGTTTTAGCCTGTCCGCCCTCAATTCAGAAAAAATTGCAGGCGAGAGAGGGACAAGGATTTGATTTGGGCATCCGTCCAGAAAATATAGAAATCTTTACGCCACAAACAGTAGAAGATGATGATTTGAAAACCGATGTTTGGGCTTTAGAAAAAGTTCCTCTCGATGTAGAGGTAAAAGTAGTGGAACCTCTGGGGCGAGAAACTTTAATTCGGGCGAGTTTGCCGTTGTTGAGTGCTGAAACTACTGTACAGTTACAAATACCTGCGAGTGTTCGCTTGCGATCGGGCGATCGGCTGAAGGTACAGCTTGACTTCGATCGACTATTTATATTTGACCCCTCCACTGGTGAGGCGCTGTATCCTTAACGGGCTTGAACAGGATTTACGCACGGGTAATCAGCCACCGGGTTTTTTTAGTCGCAGTGCCTAAGTCCTGTTCAATCTAAAATCTAAAATCTCAAATCTAAAATAGACTGAACCTTCCAGTGGGAAAGTCTCGATTCGTAGTTACAAAAGTTTACACTTGACATTCATTAATTTACGAAGTAATGATACGATTAGTATTGGCACAACGGCAAAACGTCTCCCCAAAAGCTGATATTTCCTGAATCGGGGCGATCGCGACCCACAACGCCAGCATCTTCGCGCTAAGAAGCGGCTTTACGCCCCGACTTGGGAGCAACTAGCGAACAAAAAACTCAGAAAAACGTTCTAGCGGCATTTTTAGATGAATCCCGACAACCTGCCTCAAATGCTGCAAACAGGATTTCACCTAACTTTAGGTGCAACTTCTTTTTTAATTGAGACATTGCAAGATCCTCTGAAGCGAGAAGAAAATCTTGACAAACTGAAGTCAGATTTTGGCCAGCTAGCCGATGAGCTGCTGGAAAAAGGAGAAATGACTGATCGAGAAGCCCGGAATTTTGTAGATACTATTTTCTCTCAACCGGGCGATCGGGAGAATGCAGACAGTGAATCTGTCTCGCCCAAGCAATCAGATGCAGCGACTGATGCTCCTCCCGATTCGGTTGTACAGCCTAACGTAAAGCTAGAGATTCAAGAATTAACTGCACACATGGCAGCGCTGAGGGCCGAGTTGGAAAATTTGCGCGCCGAAAATTCCCAGCATTAAAGAATTAAGAGTCTTTAACACAGCCGGAGTTTACTTGCCAACTTATTTAAGAGAACCAAACTTTAGTCATTGTCCCATTGTTCAGAACCGATCAGGTCGGCGATTCGATCGCGCAGCAAGAAGTCGCATTTTTCTAATTCGCACTCTACACAAGCCCATTCCCGAGGCGGAATGAATTGGCAAAGCGTGTATATAGGCTGTTGGCGGCTCAGCACGCCCTCGTGGACAAGGTGACGCGCTTCATCTTGGATCACATCTAAAGAGTATTGGATTTGGGGAATAGTGGAGTGAATCATAATGCGCCCTCAATGTTTTACTAAAAAATTTTATGGCCCTGGTAATAATATAGTCCAAACTTACGAATATGGAAGTTAAATTTTGTCCGTATACAGCTATACAATTCACTGTCGTAAATAAAAATAAATTATACGAATTATCAGTAAGTGATGGGATCTGTCTTAGGATGTGCAGAAGCAGCACATTTTCCCCACAAGCAGGCGGATCTGCTGGAAAGCTCAATTCAGAACTTAGGAACCCGCGTCCAATTCCCGGTTTCTGGATACTTCGCCACCAAAGGCAGAATTTGTCGCGAGAAACCGGGTTGATGAATTTAACTCCTCACCCAGCAAGCAGCAAAGGAAAGATTCAGCAGTCGGGCAACTCAAGCATTACCAGTTCCGTCAATGCCGAATAGCACTTCTAGAACGAGAGATTGCGCTGCCGGCATCTGCCCAAAACAAAATACATAAGGAAGACTCGGAGGCAAGTGTGGCAAAAATTGCTCTAAAACGTAGGGACTGCCGTAAATTAACACAGCTTGCAGTTCTCCCGTTTTTAATAATTTCTTAAACCAATCTTGAGCTGCTTGGGTCAAACCAGCACTGCCTCGGAAGCAATTGCCGCGAATGAAAATTTGCAGCAGTGTTGGAGAAAAATGCTCTGCACCTGTATTATCAGCGATCGCCCCTGTGCGGTCGTCAATCAGTTGCAATTCGTAACCAAACTGTTCGGGAAGGGCGATCGCCGGAGTGTGGTTGCCCAAAAACTCACACCCCAAAACATCATCTACAACAATCAAATTCCGCAAAAGCTGGTTTTCTGCTGGTTTTGCAACCTGCAAAGGTAGATTGCCGCCAAATTTCAAAGAATCTCGCAAAATATCGGCAGCAGTTGCCCTAGCATCAGGATTTGCCAGCAAACTTAAATCGATCATCGACTCGATCAATGTTGAATTTACTGCTTTTTCCTTTTCCTTTACTAACAAACCGACTTTAGCTTTAGCCGACCAAATCCGCTTGACAGATTCCTTAATTTGTGATACCGAAATCCGCCCTTGAGTGACCGCTTCGCAGACAGCGAGAATCGCCCCTTCCGGGTCAAGCGGCATCAGCAAAACATCAGCACCAGCCTCAGCAGCCAAAACAGCAGCTTCATTAGCGCCGTACTTATTGGCGATCGCACCCATCACCAAAGCATCCGTCACAATCAAACCTTCAAATCCCAACTCTTCTCGCAGCTTCCCGATCAAAATTTTGCGAGAAAGAGTAGCAGGAAACTCCGCATCCCAAGCCGGAATCAGCAAGTGAGCACTCATCACAGCATCGACCCCAGCAGCGATAGCCTCAACAAACGAAGGCAACTCAACCTCAGTCAATCTCGCTGGCGAATGTGGCAAAACCGGCAATTCCAAGTGAGAATCAACCGCCGTGTCTCCGTGGCCGGGAAAATGCTTAGCTGTAGTCAAAACCGGGTGATCACCTGCGCCGCGAATAAAAGCAGCGGCTAATTTCCCGACAATTTCCGGTGTCTCACCAAAAGCGCGGACGTTAATTACCGGATTGTCGGGATTGTTGTTAACATCAACCACTGGTGCGAGAATCCAATTTAGACCGATCGCCCTAGCTTCGATCGCAGTGACAGCGCCCATTTGTTCAGCATATCGATCGGCTTTACCTGCATCCTGCCGCGCCACTTCGGCAATTGCCATCGGCGGCCCGAACCAAGTCGCCCCCGCGAACCGCTGGCCGACACCTTCCTCAATATCAGCCGCCAGCAGTAGCGGAAACTTGGCCCAAGACTGCAATTGGTGCGATCGAACTGCCAACTCCGCAGCACTTCCCCCGACCAAAATCACCCCACCGACGCCCAAATTTTCCAGATAATAGCGGAGTTTGCTGGCAGTTGGTTCCCATTCGGGATAGCGAATTTGGTGGTCAAACAAGCAGCCAGAAGCGCGCACCACGAACATCTGGGCCACCAGTTCTGGTAAGGAAAGATTGTCAATCATGGGAAATTAGGAATTGTTGACTGTTGACTGTTGACTGTTGACTGTTGACTTTGGGCTGTTGACTACCTTCAGACACTAATCCTCGTCTGCTTCTAAATCATCATCATCATCATCATCATCATTTTCATTGCCATCGGCCAATTCTTCGTCATCAAACATACCCGGTTTGCGATCGGCAGAAAGCTGATTCAGCAGTATCAACATTTTATCGCCCCGTTCCAAAGAACGGTCTTCCAGAAAAATCACTTCCGGCGTCCGGCGCAGTTGCAATCGTTGGCCCAACTGGTTGCGGACGTAGCTAGTAGCAGATTTCAAACCTTCCATAGTTTCAGCCTTCGCCTCATCAGTACCGTAGATGCTGACAAAAATTTTTGTATGCTGAAGGTCTCCCGAAACAATTACATCGGTAACGCTAACCATACCGGCACCTACCCGGTCGTCCTTGATTCCATTCAGCAACATCAGGCTGACTTCCCGTTTAACCATTGAAGCTACACGCTCAATGCGACGACTTGTAGCCATAACACCTACTCCTCTAATTTCCTAATCAGCCATTTTCATCCCGATTGACAATTGTAGCGCGATCGGTCATGGGTATTACGGGCGATCGTCCAAGTTAGGGGTGAGATACAGCTTAGAGGAAAAAAAATGTTTGATTGCCTATAGGTGAATATATAGCAGCTAATATAGAGAGGTAGAGTGAGAGACAGCTTAGAGGAAAAAAAATGTTTGATTGGATTGTCAAAACCGTAGCCGATGCTTCAGGGGTAACTAACCAGCTAAAGATAGCTGAATGGGCAAGATTGAACAGAACTAACCCTTTCGATATGGGAGCCAAAAACTACCAACGATGTATTCATGACTTAGGGTTAGGGGGAAAATATTATGAACTTGAATATAACGAGGATGGAAGCCTAAAATATCAATAAGTTCGCCGTAATTTCCTTGATTATGCTTCATAATTCCCCATTTTATTATTCATCCCTAATTAATTAATCAATCAATCAATCAATCAAACAAAAACATTCCTTGTGTGGATAGCCTGCTTTACATTGGTAAAACCAAAAGCTGGCGCGGTAGATTTAGTGGCGGGAACAAAGCATTTCTCTGGGCATGGCTGGACAAATACAACTGGGAAGATGTTCGGATCGCCATTCACCCGCTCTCGGCGTGGAGCAACCCTGCGTTATTATTAGAGCTAGAAGCCATTATTCTGAGAGCAACTGAGCCGCCCTACAACGTTCAAATTCCATCGGAAAACTAGACTCATGCAATCAACAACTCTGGAACAACTATCTGCTGCCGATGCCGAAGCCATCCTACAATACCTTCCAGAACGAATTCGTGCCGCCCTCATCGCCCATGCTGCGGAAATTGAATATCCGATCGAAATTGTTGTGGAAATGGCAATTGCTAATTTCCTCGATAGCGAAGCACTTGGTTTTGCCGATTGCAAACCGGGGCGAGGCAAGTAAAGAATCTGAACTTGAAATCAGAGAATCATGAATCAAACAATCGCCACGCAACACCTTTCTCCAGAAGCTATTCATCAGTTGGTCGATTATTTGCCTGACTAGATAAAAGCTGCCCTCTTGTCCAAGTCCTCTGAACTTGAATGTTCTCTCGAAGCCGCGATTGAAATGGCAATCTCCAGCTTTTTAGACGAAGAATCCTTTAGCTTTGAGGATGGTTTGTTGGCTAAACGCATGAAAGATACTGTCTGAAATTTCATCGCTCTCGATCGCACTCCCAGTTACGATTAGATTATGCCGATCGGCAAAAGGAATAAAACTCATGGAAAAAGAATTTACAATCGGTCAAAAAGTCCGAGTTGTGGCGATGCCGCCTTACGTCAAAACTGCCGAACCGATGCCTATGCTGCGGCCTGCGAATTTAATTGCGATCGGCGCTGAAGGCGTTGTGATCGATCGGCGTCCGGGCAATTATTGGGGAATTCGCTTTGAAAAAGGTGCTTTTCTGTTAGACAGTCAGTACATTGAAGCAGCGGAAACTCTTGTAGAAGGTAATGGGTAATGGAAAAGGAGGAATGGGGAATTGATCTCACAACTTAACATCTCCCTTTTCATTCTTGCCTCCACATCCCTCCCTTAAATCCGTTAAATCCCATTGCTTGCCCGTTGCCGAAATTCCTTCTTTAACAAGCCAGCTTAGCCTCAAAAGCCAAAGAATTAACAGGAAACTCCCCCAAAACTTCCTCTAAGATCGGAGATGTGAAGTTACAAGGTTGAGGCTTGCCCAAATGATAACCTTGAGCGTAATCTACCCCCAGTTCATTGAGTTTATCCATAATTGTTTGATTTTCAACATACTCGGCAATAGTTTTAATTCCCATAACGTGAGCGATTTTGGTAATAGCTTCCACCATTGCAACATCAATAGGATTGTCAACAATATGCTTAATAAAATTGCCGTCTATTTTGAGATAATCAACTGGCAAGCTTTTCAGGTAAGCAAAGGAAGACATCCCGCTGCCGAAGTCGTCCAAGGCAAACTGGCAGCCTAGTTCCTTGAGTTGCCAAATTAAGCTGGCAGCCTTGCTGAGATTACCGATCGCCACGGTTTCGGTAATTTCAAAACAAATTATTTGCGGCGGTATTTGATGGATGGAAAACTGTTCCTGAATAAACTCGATAAACTTTTCTTCGTTGAGGCTGTCCCCAGAAAGGTTGATTGAATAAAGGTTGGGATATTTGCTAAATGACGATTGCAGATTAGACAAAAGAGAGCAAGCAGGGAAGGTAACTATTTTATCGCTGTCTACTCCGGGGTTTTGGACTAATAAATTTGCCGTGAAAATTTTAGATAAATTGCTAAATAACGTGCGAATTACCCAACGGTCGATCGCGTGCATCAAGTTGTAGCGTTCTGCCGCCGGAATAAACGCCATCGGCGACACCAACTCACCAGTTTCCAACTGGAGGCGCAGGAGGATTTCGCAGTGGGTTCCGGTGGTTGGAGAGTTAAGCAAAGGTACGATAGGCTGAGAGTACAAGCAAAAGCGATTCTCTTCTAAAGCTTGATTAATTTGCACCACCCACTGCGTTTCGCCGTGCTGTTTAATTAATTCTTGATCGCCTGCTTGATAAACCTGCACCCGGTTGCGGCCTTTATTTTTAGCAGCGTAACAGGCAATATCGGCCGCGCTCAAAATCGCCGATGTGGATGCTGTTTTGGGATTGATTGCTACCAAACCGATACTGACGCCGATCGAAAAAGTTTTGTCCTGCCACGCAAAGCGGAATGCCTGAATGCTTCGCAGCAGCGTTTCAGCAACATTCAATCCTCGTTCGACGGGACAGTGGTACAGGAGTACGGCAAATTCATCGCCACCCAGACGTGCCAAAATATCGGTTTTGCCGATATGACTTTTAAATAGCTGGCTGACTTGGCGCAGCAGTTCGTCCCCTGCAGCATGACCGCAGGTGTCGTTAACTATTTTGAACCGATCGAGATCTAGGTAAAGCATTACGTGTTCTTGCCCGTAACCTTGAGCGCCGTGTAGGGCGTGCTCTAGCTGGTACTCAAATTCCCGGCGGTTGACTAATTGCGTCAGGGGGTCATGAGTTGCCTGCCAGGTGAGTTGCCGCGCTTGAGTTCGCACTTGGGTGACATCTCGGAACACAACGACGGCGCCGACAATTTCGCCGCTGCTAGCGTGGATGGGGGCGACGCAGTGGTCGATCGCAAATTCGGTGTTGTTGTGGGCAATCAGCAAATTGTTGCGCCCTTGGTCAACAATCCGACCTTCGGACAAAGCGATTTCGGCGATATTTTCGATCGGCAGCCTGGTAGTTTCGTCAACTATTCTCAGCACGCTGGCGAGGGGCAAACCTTTAGCTGCCGAGGTAGACCAACCCGTGAGTGCTTCGGCAACTGGATTCAGGGTGGAAATGCAGCCGTCGGCGTCAGTAGTGATGACGGCATCGCCGATTGATTGTAGTGTTACCTGAGCGAGTTCTTTTTCTTCAAAAAATGCTTGTTCCATGCGCTTGCGATCGGTAATATCTCGCTGCACCGACACCCAGTGGGTAACGTTCCCGGAGGTGTCGGCAATGGGTACGCTGTTGAGTTCCACCCAATAAGTTGAACCGTCTTTGCGGTAGTTAATCAATTCTAGGCGTAGGGGTTCTCGGCGAGAGAAAGCACGGCGAATTTTAGCGACTTGGGTGGGGTCGCTTTCTGGGCCGCGCAAGCAACTGGGGGTTTGTCCGATGATTTCTTCGGGTAGGTAGCCCGTCATTTGGGTAAAAGCTTCGTTGGCATAGATGATGGTGGGGTCGGAGATATCGCTGTCTCCCGCATCCATAATCACGATTGCGTCGTTAGCGTTCACTACAGCAGATTCTAAAAGGTGGAGTCTGGCCTCGGCCCTAACGCGAGTAGCAATTTCGCTTTCTAGTCTGGCGTTAGTCAAGCTGAGGGATGCGATCGCTTTTTCCAATTCCCTGGTTCTTTCTGTCACTGAATCGTGCAGAACATCTATCGCCCCGGACATTTCCATCGGGTCAAGTACGCGCAGTATGTTGGTTTGAGTAACTATTCCCTGGAGTTCTCCGCGTTCCCCCGTTACTACCAACCTACGGACTAAACGCTGGTGCATTTCCTGATGAGCTACCCACAGCGAGTCTTCTTGCTTGAGGCTAAATAAGGGGGTACTCATCACAGTTTGGGCGATCGTTTGCGACAAATCTATATCTAAAGCTTGAAATTCCACAATATCCCGTTCTGTGACTATACCTACTGGAATGGGGAACGGTAAATCCATCGATAATTCTGTTGATTCTGTAATTACCACGCAGCTAACGCGGTGCTGCGCCATCAACTCGGCTAAACTCCTAACTGAGGCTGAGCGAGGTGCTTGAATGACTTGTGCGGTCATTACTTCTTTCACGCGGCGCATTTTTAAGATATTTGCCGGTTTGAGCATTGCTTGGCGAATGCTTTCCGGCGTAATTACCCCTAAGAGTTGACCTTCACTATCCAATATTGGCAGATGCTTAATTCTTCGTTGCCCCAGCAGAATTAGGGCGCTGAAAATGTCTTGAGTATCGGATTTTGTCAGAGTTGCTGTCGGCTGCCTCATCACTTGTGCGATGGTGACACCTTTTAAGTTTTTGCCGGAGGCAATCAAATCGACAAGATCCCTTTCTGTGAAGATTCCTTGCAATTGAGAATGTGGAGCAGAGTGCGAGGATAATTTTAAGAGTGATTTTTCCACGACAAAGACGCAGATACCTGTGGCGTCTCTGAATGCACTTGATGTGGGGGGATTTGCGATTTCTGTTAGTGGCTGATAGATATCGGTTGGTGGAATGGCTGCGTTTAGAGAGCAACTTTCGCGCCGTTGGCCCATCAGGGTAATTACTTCTGCTAGTGGGGTATCGGGCGCAACTGTCAAGGGGTAGCGGTCTATTACTTGAGCTAAGGTTGGCAGATACTTGGAAGAATCGTTTTTGAGCATATTTAATTGAGTTTTGCGATCGCGTGGATTCTGCGACATTCCAAAAAAGTGCTGATTTCCAAGCACTAGGTGGATTTTTACGGCGCTGCTGAGACCTAATTAAAATTTATTGTTAAAAATGCAGCCGAGCTTGGGCTGGGGATCAGGCCTGTGACTGCTTTTCCTCTACCTATAAAGTTATAAGCTTATCTTTATTTTAAATTAAATTTTCTGTCTCGTGACACTTTTACTAAAAACAAGGTATTTTTTGTAAACTTTTTGCGATAAGATCGCAGTTAAAATCCTCCATAGCATTGCGAATCATCTCCATCTTCAGAAAGACGCATCTGTTGGCTATCTGGGCTAACCTAGAAAAGGTTACTACAAAAAGGCACTGTATTAAGTTCGGCAGTGTTAAGTTTTGCGAAATAAAGTTTTGCAAGCTGGTCGAGACCATGTATGCGTTGTTGAGGGCAATCGATATCACAGCCAATGTGTGAATTAGATCGCAACTTGCGAAAACAACCGTGGTAAGATTGTAGATATCAAGACAAGAACTTGAATACAGAGTCTGTGAGGAAAAGGGATTATGAAACGCAATCTATTAGCCGCTACTTTTTTAATTACTCCCCTACTGTTGGCAGGCCCGGCTCGCGCTGAAAATCCCGTTCACGTCGAACAGTTATTGTCAACCGGGCAATGTTTTAAGTGCGACTTGTCGGGAGCAGATTTAACGGGAGCTCATTTAATTGGTGCTGATTTGAGAGAAGCAAATTTACGAGGAGCAAACCTATATCAGGCTAACCTCGAAGGTGCTGACTTGACGGGTGCTAACTTGACGGGTGCTAACTTAACCAAAGTTTTCCTGACTAATGCCAGTTTAAATGACGCAGACCTCGATCGGGCAAATCTGACCGCGGCCATAATCAACACCGCTGACGTATCCGGTGCATCAATGCAAGATATGACCATCACTGATGCGAAAATCTACAATACCCAAATTGGCGTCGGCGGCAGCTACGACCAGTAAACTCGTTAAAAGAATGGAAAACACCAATTTTGAGGTTAAAAACCCGGTTTCTCCCCAGAAACCGGGTTTTTAGTCTTTTTGTAGACTGCCCCGGAGCCTCACATTTTATGTCGTATTTCAAGCCAACAATCTGACCACGAATTTCAAAGGTGGTACCCGCCACGTGATTTATCCGTGGAATCAATCCCAAATCGAAAATCGAAAATCCTCAAGCCCCCCGCATTTATCTCGCGCAAGTCAATCTAAAATCGAAAATCTAAAATCTAAAATCGATTGACGCACCCTACCATTACCACTAAAAACCCAAATCAACCGCTATTCGGTGCGCGCAAGCAAACCCAGAAAACGCCACCGCATTTAAACCCTGTCCGGGAAACGTACTGTCACCCACACAATACAAACCAGGCATAGAAGTTCGATTAAACGGCATTCCCAGCAAACCCATTAGCTTCTGTCGCGGAATTGGCCCGTAAGTTCCATCTTCGCGCCCCAAAAAGCGGCGGTGAGAACGCGCTGTCCCAACTTCCATATAATCCAAACCGGCATCTAAACCGGGAAAAATATTTTCTAATCTTTCAATAATTCTCCCTGCAGCCTCTTCCTTTTTCTCCTCATATTCCTGCTGCGAAAGTCCTTCCCACTCTTCCATCCAACTCGAAGTAAAAGCGTGAACGATGTGATATCCTGCGGGAGCTAAATCCGGGTCGAGAACCGTCGGAATTGACACCAAAACAGTTCCCTCCGGCGCTTCCATTTGGTTCCAATCTTCTAACAAAATGTGGTGGCAGGCACTACCCGCAGGGATTACGCTTGCTTCAACTCCCAAATGCAAACTCAAGAAACTGGGGGCTTTTTGATAGCGCTGCTGCCATTTCTTCTCGCTAGCTGGCATCTCTTCTGCGGGCAGCAATTTCTCAAAAGTATCCCACCGCGTGGCGTTAGACACTATGCGCTTTGCCCGGTAAACTTCGCCGGTTGCTAGCTCGACTCCGACAGCGCGGCCGTTTTCTGTAATAATTTTTTTCGCTTTAGCTTTGTATTGAATTTGCCCGCCGCATTTTTCTAATCCTTCTACTAATTTTTGGGCGATTTGACCGACTCCGCCTTTGGGATAATTGATGCCACCATAATGTCTGTCGGAAAATACCATTCCGGCATTAATCATCGGCGTCAAGTCTGCGGGTACTACAGACCAGTAGTAGCATTCCATGTCGATAAATTTCAGCAAAGTAGGGTCTTTTATGTAGCGCCGCGCAATGTCGCCAGTATTTTGAGGCAGATATTTTACTAATCCCAAACAGGCTAAAGGATTCTGAAAAAAGACTCGAACGAGATATCCGGGTTCTTCTAGAGATAGCAATTCCATGCCGTTGAGGCAGTTGAAGACGCTCCAGCATTCGCCGTAAAATTTGTGGATTCCTTCGCGTTCGTGAGGGAACCTGTCAGTTAATTCTTGCAAGTATTTGTCATAAGCTTGGGGAACTTCCAGTTCCAAGCCGCTGGGTAAGTGATAGTGAAGCTGTACGGGGTCGGGAATGGTTTCTAATGTGACGTTGACTGCTTTCAGGGCGCGGGTGAGGAGGTTGGTGGTGCCACGCTGTCCGAAACCAAAAATCATGGAGGCGCCGACATCGAATCTGTAGCCTTCTCGATCGAAATATCCAGCGCTACCCCCCGGAATTGTATAGCTTTCGAGCACTAAAACTTTGGCTTTCTTAGCGGCTAGCTGGGTGGCTGTCACGAGTCCGCCAATGCCGGAACCGATGACAATTACATCAAACTCTTGCTCTGTTGGGCGGGAGTTGGAAGAAAATAACTGGGATTGGGTAGGAGCTGACATTCGGTTAAAAATCTTAATATTTCTATGATTTTACAGTCGATCGCTCCAGAAGCAAGAAGTTCGGCAACGGATTATGTAGCGGATGTAACGGATGTCAAGAAGACCGAAGTTCGGCAATGCCCGATGCCCAATGCCCGATGCCCAATGCCCGATGCCCAATGCCCGATGCCCCAGCTTCAAAAAAAAATGCGGGAACAGTCTACCATTGCCGACTGCCCCCGTCTGTCGATCCTTTGAGAGGAGAACACTAAAAATCAATATAGCCTTGTTGCTAATTAATGTCAATACTATTGGAAAAATATTTCAATAAGCTGATGGAGGTTGATCGGCGAATGGGTTCTAACTCCATCTCTGGCTTGTACGCGCCCTCAAGGATGTGATAAGTTGCACAGAGCGATCGATCGCGGGTTGCCGAAGCCCGCCCCTACGGGGGCTACGCCAACGAAGAAGATCGATCGCACGGCATAAAATCCCTCACACCTAGCAATCTCCCCAATTTCCTAATGTCCCTGCAACTGCGCGTTTACGTTCCTCCACATCCATTAATTAAGCACTGGCTCGCTGTTGCCCGCGACGGCGCCACCCCCTCGGTACTTTTTCGTTCTGCAATGACAGAATTAGGAAGGTGGCTGGCTTACGAGGCAATTCGAGAATGGCTGCCGACAGTGGAAACAACGGTGCAGACCCCTTTGGGGGAATGTCCGGCGACTTTTATCAACCCGGAAGCTCCGTTAGTTGTGGTACCGATTTTGCGGGCGGGTTTGTCACTGCTTGAAGGAATTCAGACGGTTGTACCGCTGGCTTCGGTTTACCACCTCGGCATGGCAAGAAATGAGGAGACGCTGGAACCGACTTGTTATTTGAACAAATTGCCGGCGCAGTTTAACCCAGAAACGCGGGTGATAATTAGCGAGCCGATGCTGGCGACTGGGGGGACGATTATAGCGACTATGCAGGAATTGACTGCACGGGGAATTGATCCGAGCTTGATTCGGATTATCTCTGTGGTGGCTGCTCCTCCGGCTTTGAAGAGGCTGAGTGCAGAGTACCCAAGTTTGATGATTTACACGGCCACGATCGACGAAATAGTCAACGAACAGGGCTTTATTGTACCTGGTTTGGGAGATGCGGGCGATCGAACTTACGGCACATGAACCAGTCAATCAGTCAATTTTAGATTTTA
>NZ_JAUBSH010000002.1:32560-126330 GCF_036704705.1 Microcoleus sp. K1-B1
GATTTTAGATTTTAGATTTTAAATTGACTCGACAGATAAATCTGGGGGCTTGTATGCCTTTGTGGGTGCGGTGAGTGGTTCCAGGAATGGGTTGGCGATCGAACTTACGGCACATGAAGCAAGTCAGTCAGTCAATTTTAGATTTTAGATTTTAGATTTTAAATTGACTCGACAGATAAATCTGGGGGCTTGTATGCCTTTGTGGGTGCGGTGAGTGCTTCCAGGAATCAGTGGCTGAAATCTCCGGGAAAAAAGATGACCCTGGTTTGGTAAAAGCAAGCACCGAGAGAGTTAGAATCAAAAGTACAAGTCAAAAATAAATAGCGTTTAGCACTCATTGCCCGTGAAACTTGATTCTGTTCCGCCAAGCTTGTCTGCTTCTGACTCAGTAAACCTCAATTATGATTTGCCACAACAGGTACAACTACAAATAAAAGAGGTTACTGAGATTTGTGCTGCTTTAACCCCGGAGCCCGCTGAACTCTCAGTGACTGTCAATCCCGATATTTGTCACGAACAAAAGAAACTGAAGCCCAAGCACTGGGCAATTTTTGCTTCGACTTTTGCAACTATTTTTTTAGCTGAAATTGGAGACAAAACTCAGATCGCGATTTTGCTGATGACGGCTGAATCTCGAAATCCTTGGATCGTGTTTGCGGGTGCGGGTTCGGCTTTGATAGCAACCAGTTTGCTGGGGGTGTTGCTGGGAAGGTGGCTGGCTAGTCGGATTGCTCCGAGAACTTTGGAGAGAGCAGCCGGAGTGATTTTACTGGCGATTTCGGCGGTTCTGCTGTGGGAAGTGTTGGGTTAATTGTCTGCCTTGTCGGTAAGTCCTAGATTTCTACAATAGCTAACTAAGAACTAAAAAAACATGGACTGGCAACTTTTGGGAATCAGTTTTATTACAGTGTTTTTGTCAGAATTGGGAGACAAAAGTCAATTAGCTGCGATCGCCCTGGGCAGCAGTTGTAACTCGCCGCGGGCTGTATTTTTTGGTACGGCGTCGGCGCTGCTGTTGGCCAGTTTTATCGGCGTGGCGATCGGCTTCAGCACGGCAGAGGTGTTGCCGGAACGACTGGTAAAGGGGCTCGCGGCGATCGGATTTGCGGTGATGGGCTTGCGCTTGCTGTGGCCAAAAGCAGATTTACCGGAAGCATCCGAGTAGGGCAGTCGATTTTAGATTTTAGATTTTAGATTTTAGATTTACTCTACAGATGAATCTGGGAGTTTAAACAAGAGTCTAAAATTTTGCTTTCTCCACGGGAGGAGTTCGCAAGTATCCGTTTTTGCGCTGGTTCAGGAAACTTGACCGTATAGTTGTATCAAATCAGTTAGCATCGGAGATTATTCATATCTCTCTGATCTTCATCTGCGTGAATCAGCGTCAATCCATTGTCATCTGCGGCCCAAGAAATTCTCTTTTTTTAACCGCAGATGAGGGCAGATAAACACAGATTAACGCCGATGAATATCAAATCCGGTGTTTACGATCGCGTTAAAATTTAAAAAATTAGCGGGGGGCGTGAATTCACGCCCCCCGCTGCCGGTTGAGTCTTTTTTCTCCACTCAACATCTGAGCATTGTGTCGATTAAACTTGGTTTTGGTAGCACCAGCCCAGCAGCGTACCGGCGACAGCCAACTTCAGCGCTTCCAATGCAAAATAGCCTTGGTGCAGTAGATTCATCCCGGCGGGGACTTCTGCTGCGGCATCGAACAGATTTAGCTGCATTCCCAAGCCGCTCATTTGGGGTGTCAGGGCGTAGGTGTCAATCAGGGCGATCGTCAGAAGTACCAATGATAATAAGATTGCTGTGCGACTGCGCTTGCCGAAGTCACCGACTAAATTGCTCAAAACCATCAAACCCGTTGCCACCACGCCCGAACAGATTAACTCAACGCGGTTGAATCCCCAGAACATTAAATTGCCGGCTGTTGCAAACTCCGGTGATGTCGTCATGCCAGATACGTAGAGACTGGGCATAATTACTAGATCCAAAATCAGGCTAACGCTGAGCCAGAAAATTAGGGCAACCATGACAATTGCTTGCCAGCGGGGTTTGATTGATTCCACTCTTGATGTTGTAATAGCTGTCATATAATTAGACCCTCTAAAATTTTCTTCTGCCTTTTCTAGAGTTTAACTAACTTTTTTATAAAATCGTGTTAAGTATTTTTAAATTAATGGTAACTTTTCTGTAACAGACGCTGAAGAATTGTTAAGCTCCCTTATGTTTGTCCTCACCTCGGTTAATTAATACTAATTCCGAAAAAGTACGGAATAAATTAATAATTACTCACAAAACTTATGCACTGCGACCAAAGACATCGGTTTTTAACCAAGAATTTCTTGATGGTACCCGCCACGTGATTTATCCGTGGAATCAATCCAAAATCGAAAATCGAAAATCCTCAAGAAAGAGCATTTATCCGTGGGGTCGCCTCTAAAATCGAAAATCGAAAATCGAAAATCGAAAATCGATTGATCCTGATTAAACACCGTAACGTATTTTTTATAAAAAACCAGGTTTCAGCGTCCAGAAATAACTCCTAATTTAACTGTATATGCCTAAACTTCAATTATCCTCTTGGTTGCCCCGTCTCCCCCCTCAAGTCTGGATTCTTGCCGCCGGCAGATTCCTCTCCCAAAGTGGCACCGGTTTTACTTTATTTTACGCGCCGATATTTTTTGTCGATCGCGTCGGTTTATCTGCTACTGCTGTTGGGATTGGTTTGGGTAGCGGTTCAGTTTCGGGAATATTCGGCAGAATTTTGGGCGGTTCTTTTTGCGATTCTAAATTTTGGGGAAGGCGCCGAACTTTATTGCTGGCGACAATTATTTCGGCTGCCGCTTCTTTCATACTGGCGGGGACTAATGATTTCCCCGGCTTAATTGCGGGCAATTTACTGATGGGTTTTGGTGTGGGTTTGTATTGGCCTCCAACCGAGACGATGGTGGCGGATTTAACTGAGGGCGAACAGCGACAGGAGGCTTTTGCTTTGACGCGGCTAGCTGATAATTTGGGTTTGCAAGTTGGGATTATTTTGGGTGGTTTGTTGATTGAGGTAACGGGGAATTATCGATCGCTCTTTATTATTGATGGTATCTCGTTTTTAGTGCTGTTTGCGGTGGTGGCGATCGCGATCGCCGAAACCTACAAACCAGCTAATTCAGCCGATATAGGCAAAAAAAGTCTAAAAAATGGTTGGATGGTGGCGCTGAGCGATCGCAGTCTTTTAGTTTATGCTTTAGTAAATACTCTGTTCACATTATATATTTCCCAAATCCAAACCACAATGCCGCTGTACTTTAGCAAGTTTGTCGCGGTGGGGACATCGGGAAAAGGCTTTTCAACAGGTACAATTACGGTTTTGTTTGCTTTTAGCACGTTTTTAACTGTGGCTTTGCAACTGCCGGTTGTTAAAGCTTTGAAGCGGTTTTCCCATCCGAAAGCTTTGATGATTTCTGCGCTGCTATGGGGAATGGGATTTATCGCGATCGGCTTGACGGGAATGGCTGCAACTGGCAATCTATTGTTAGCTGTTTTAGGCTTGAGCTTTTTGTCGGTGGCGACTGTTGCTTATACGCCTTTTGCTTCTGCTTTGGTGGTGGATTTAGCGCCGGAGTCTTTGCGGGGCGTCTATTTGGCGGTTAGTTCTCAGTGTTGGGCGATCGGCTATTTAATCGGGCCGCCCCTGGGCGGTTTGGCTTTGGATAGAGGTAAATGGACGGCGGATAATTTTTGGTTGGGTTTGGCTTTGAGTGTTGGCGCGGCTATTTTTATTTTGCAAAAGCTCGATCGAATGTTGAAAAATAGCAGTCATTAGTTATTAGTTATTAGTTATTAGTCATTAGTCATTTGTTGCTGCTACCAATGCCCAATGCCCAATGCCCAATGCCCAATAACCAATAACTAATTTATTTTCGTCGATCGCCCAATTTGCGGTAAACTGCTCTCAAATCAACTTGATGGTGAGCCAAAGCAACCAAAGCGTGATAAAATAAATCCGCAACTTCCCCAGCAATCCCCTCTTTGTCGTCATCTTTGCAAGCCATCACAACTTCCGCCGACTCTTCGCCAATTTTCTTGAGAATCTTGTTGTCGCCGCCCTCGAACAACTTGCAAGTATAGGAACTTTCGTTAGGATTGTCGCGCCGATCGCAAATTACCGCAAATAATTGAGATAACATATCCCCTGGCGGCGGTGAAATTTCCCCATCAACTTGGTGAAAACAACTTCTTTCTCCTGTGTGACAAGCAATATCTCCGACTTGTTCGACAGTCACCAGCAAAGCATCGCTATCGCAGTCGTAACGCAGCCCTTTGACATTTTGAATGTGTCCCGAAGTCGCGCCTTTGGGCCACAATTCGGAACGAGAACGACTCCAGAACCACGTTTGCCCGGTAGAGAGCGTTTTTTGCAGCGACTCCCGATTCATCCAGGCCATCATTAACACCGTACCGTCCAAATAATCTTGGACGATCGCAGGCACTAAACCGCGATCGTCGTAACGAATCTTTTCAATTGGGATCGATCGGCTCAAACTCGATAAATCAGTAGTAGACATAATTTTATTTCAACTTGGTAATCTAGATTAACGCTTTCCTGTCGGAGATTGTTTTTTTATTAACCGCAGAGAACGCAGAGGAGGCAGAGGAAGAGAGAAGATTAACCAAGTGATGGCTAAATTGTCAAGAACTATTTTACAAAAAATTACATTTTAGGGCGATTCCCTACGGGATAGCTTCGCTTCACGGTGCTAGTGCGACAAAGCCTAAAAAACCCAAGCTAGTATTGCTACTGATTGGTTTGTACCCTAAAATCTACTAGAATAGTTTCCTTGAATAGACATAACCTTTATGCTGAACTGGCTCTAAAATTATTCTACCAACAACAGACGTTCACTAAGGAGAAAACATTGGTTTCCACAACCTTGAAAACGACCAAATCAGAAGAAATTTTCGCTGCTGCCCAG
Source organism: Microcoleus sp. K1-B1 (assembly GCF_036704705.1). Taxonomy (NCBI): domain Bacteria; kingdom Bacillati; phylum Cyanobacteriota; class Cyanophyceae; order Oscillatoriales; family Microcoleaceae; genus Microcoleus; species Microcoleus sp. K1-B1. The sequence continues at coordinate 37,537 of NZ_JAUBSH010000002.1, forward strand.
AAGTTGATGCCAGGTGGCGTCAGTTCCCCCGTCCGCGCCTTCAAATCCGTAGGCGGACAGCCCATCGTCTTTGACAGGGTAAAAGGAGCCTACATTTGGGATGTTGACGAAAACCAATACATTGACTATGTAGGCACTTGGGGCCCAGCCATCTGTGGTCACGCCCACCCGGAAGTCATCAAAGCCTTGCACGAATCTTTAGAAAAAGGTACGAGTTTCGGCGCACCATCGCTGTTGGAAAACGTACTCGCCGAAATGGTCATCGATGCCGTTCCCAGCATTGAAATGGTGCGATTTGTCAACTCTGGCACCGAAGCCTGTATGGCCGTTTTGCGGCTGATGCGAGCTTTCACCGGACGCGATAAACTGATTAAATTTGAAGGCTGCTATCACGGGCACGCCGATATGTTCTTGGTAAAAGCCGGTTCCGGCGTTGCAACTCTGGGCCTTCCCGACTCTCCGGGCGTCCCGAAATCCACTACTGCCAATACCCTCAACGCTCCCTACAATGACTTAGAAGCAGTCAAAGCTTTATTTGCCGAAAATCCCGGCGAGATAGCAGGCGTAATTCTCGAACCAGTGGTGGGGAATGCCGGTTTTATTACCCCGGATGCAGGTTTTCTCGAAGGTTTGCGGGAAATTACTAAAGATAACGGTGCTTTGTTGGTTTTTGATGAAGTAATGACCGGTTTCCGCATCGCCTACGGCGGAGCTCAGGAAAGATTCGGTGTCACGCCGGATTTGACTACTTTGGGTAAAGTTATCGGTGGCGGTTTGCCGGTGGGAGCTTACGGGGGAAGGCGGGATATTATGGGGATGGTGGCTCCTGCTGGGCCGATGTATCAAGCGGGTACGCTTTCGGGAAATCCTTTGGCGATGACTGCTGGAATTAAGACTTTGGAATTGCTACAAAAACCCGGCACTTACGAACAGTTGGATAAGATTACTAAAAAACTGTCTGACGGATTGCTAAAAATTGCTAAGGAAGCGGGACACGCGGTTTGGGGCGGGCAAATTAGCGGGATGTTTGGCTTGTTTTTTGCGGCTGGCCCGGTTCACAATTATGAGGATGCGAAGAAGTCGGATTTGACGAAGTTCAGCCGCTTTCACCGGGGAATGTTGGAGCACGGTATTTATCTTGCTCCTTCGCAGTTTGAGGCGGGATTTACTTCTTTGGCTCATACTGACGAAGATATCGATCGAACTTTGGCTGCAGCGCGTGAAGTGATGGCAACTATTTAACCTGTGTAGTAAGGATGTTCGTCCTTAAAACTCAGGAATAAATCATTAAAGTCCTTGCTGTTTTTTGGCAGTAAGGACTTTAATTTTTAACTGTTTTATCAAATAAAGTCCTGAATCATACAGACTATCCAAGACTACCTTTTAATCAGGCTTACAGGCTTTTTTAGTAAATTTTCACGGGGTAATTCCTGTTTAAGGGTGCGAGGAAATTAAAAATTAGTAATTATAGGATATCTCTACTTTGCGGTAGCAATCCCTAACTTAGCTCCATTAATTCGGCGTAATCGATCCATAACTTCCACAACATTTCCGTGATTGACGCTTTTATCTGCATTCAACACAATTAAGGAGTTCTGATTTGACCCCATTACCTGTCGCACTGTACTCTCAATCTGGTCTAAGTTGACTAACTTTTTATCAACCATTAATTTTCCATTAGCATCAATGGTGACGGTAATTTTAGCAGGTGAGTCCTGAACTTGAGAGGTTGATGCTTTCGGTAAATTTACGGGTAGACCCTCAGATTTGGATAAAGACAGAGAGGAAACAATTAAAAACGTTAATATGGCGAAGACCACATCAATCATTGGCACGATGTTAATCTGGGCAATAGTCTCAGGTTCATCGGGTAGGCGCATAATTAGATTCTCTTGGTAGTTTTTCGTAGCGGTGACGGTACATTAACTCTAGCTGGCCTCCAGCTTCCTGAATAAAAGCTATCTGCTGTAAGTAAAACCCGCGAAACATATTGGCAAATAAGAGTGTAAAGATTGCCACAACTAACCCTATTGCCGTAGAAACGAGGGCTTCGCTAATCCCAGAAGTAACGCCTGCGGCATTGGTGCCCGTGGCATTCCCCAGTTTGAGAGAACTAAAGGTGGTAATTAACCCCAAAACTGTTCCGAGCAACCCAAATAGTGGGGAAAGGCTGATAATGGTGTCAAATATTGTATTGAATCGCTTCAGGATGGGGATTTCTGCCTGAGCACCACTCTCTAAGGCCAAACGAAATTCTTCGATGTTGGGCGAGTCTAATTCTAAAGCTTCTAAAAAAATCCGGGCTAGAGGCAAATCGCTGTTTACTTGTAACTTTTTGATGGCGGAATCGGGGTTTTGACTGTAAAGCTGTAGCACTTCTCGCACGACTCGCCGCTGCCGCCGATTTACCCTAAACCAAAAGGCAAGACGCTCTATGATCAGCGCGACTGCTGCGATTGAGGAGGCAAATAGCGGCCAAGCAACAATGCCTGCGGCGCGAAAAATGTAAATGAAAGCATCCATTGATTTGTACTCTCGCTAGCTCGGTTGAGTGATCGCAAGCTGCCTAATGCTGTAATTAGCCCGATCGAAGGTTGGTAGAGTTTCTGCGTCAAGTCGGCACAAGTGATTCAGGCTGCGAATTGTTTCACTCAAGGGCGATCGCAAGCGCGATCGCAAGCGCGATCACAAGCGCGATCGCACTACCTGTATGTGACTATCTTCGTCTGTACCCAAAATGCTCCTACTGTGATCCCGATCGAGATCGCGACAGATTGTTCTGCCAGTGCTTCTTTGCTAAATATTTGCGTTAGGACTTGACAATAATCTTCAATAATTTAAAAGATTCTCAACTAGATTTCCACAAACTTCAGGGTTTGTCAAGTCATGAGCTACACCTTTAAATAACAATTGCCTATAATTTATGCCAAATTTAATTAGTTTTACTTAATTAATTAAATTTATGAAAAGCTTGAGAATGTGGAAATTTGTTGGTAAATTACGGGCTAGAGTATTGCCGTTAAGGCGTTTTGGAACCTTGCCCTGCCAGAATCAGAACATTGACAGCGCCCATAAGAGCAAGGTAGACGCCCCCAAAGAAAATGCTGATTGGTAGCCTCTAGCAGCAATCTCAAAATTAAATAATGAAAATTAATTGCAAGAGTCTTGAACAGGGTGACAGTCTTCTTATAGGATGGGTAAGTTCATCATTGATAGCAAGCTCAACCCGCAGTTGGTAGCTTGTTTCGGGTTATGTCGGGGAGCCAGCGAGGATGTTGCCATCCATAAAGGAGAGTGAGAAGGCATGAGTTTTTCAAATATTTCGGCGACGCAAAGACAACAACAAGAAGAAGCTCTCAAAAAAGTTCTGGCGATCAGTCTGTTAGCCTCAACCTTACTGCACGGTGTCGCGCTGCCGTTGAGCCTCAAGTTCGTCAAACCTGCTGAATTTGAAGAGGATGCAATTGAAATTGTTGTGCTTGATGAGCCTAAAGTAGAGGAAACCAAGCCAGAGCCGACTATTCCAGAAAAGGCATCTCCCCCGCCTGAGACGTTCAAACCAGAACCGCCACCAGAGCCAACTCCCGCAGAGGAGCCACCGGTAGCGGTAACGCCACCGCCGATTCCAGAGGAGCCACCGGTAGCGGTAACGCCCCCACCGATTCCAGAGGAGCAACCGGTTGAGGTAACGCCACCGCCGATTCCAGAGGAGCCACCGGTTGCGGTAACGCCACCGCCGATTCCAGAGGAGCAGCCGGTAGCGGTAACGCCACCGCCGATTCCAGAGGAGCCACCGGTTGCGGTAACGCCACCACCAACTCCTATCGAGCCTTCCCCCGCACCTCAAGAGGATTTCAATTCCCCAAAAACTCCTCAAACCCCGATCGCCCCGGAACCGGAAACCCCCTCGCCCGATCCTCCAAAAATTGATAGCCCCAGCACAACGGCGAGCCAGGAACCCCCTGCCAGCGAACCACCCGTTACCGCCTCCCGCCCCAAGAGTGGTGGGAGTCTCCCAGACTTGACAAAAGATGCTGGAAATCCCAACTCCTCAGACAGCCCTGAAAAAAATAATCCCCTCTCGTCATCTGCTTCGGCGGGTAGCGGGGAGCCTTCCTCAGAGCCATTAAATCCTTCTTCCGGCCCCATACAACGATCGCCCGGGGCTGGCTCGCCAGTCACAGCTACTAGGCCAGGAGGCGGTAGTAACTCTGGAAATGCGATCGGGGATCTCACAAACCCCTCCTCCTCTGATAGCCCCGGAGCAAGTGCATCGAACTCACCATCCGGTGCCAGCAAAAATGGCGACATACCTTCTGATGAGCCATTTGCGACTGGTTCGGGGCGATCGCCGCGAAGGCCTGCGGCTGGCTCCCCAGTCACGGCCACCAGGCCAGGAGGTGGCGGCAATTCTGGAAGTGCGATCGCAGATGTAGGAAACCTCCCCTCCTCTGGTAGCCCGGTTGGAAGTGCATCGAACTCATCACCCGGTGGGCGTGGAAATGGTGGCGGGGGTTCGTCACAGCCATTTGGCAGCGGTTCCGGGCCAGTGCCAAAACCGACAAATCCAGGAAGAGGGGGGAGTCCTTCGGGCTCTTCCGGCCGACTTCCCGACACTTGCATTAGCTGCGGTAGACCTGAATATCCGAGCGCAGCCAGAGAAGAAGGGCGGCAAGGCGAAGTGGAAGTCGTGTTTGACATTGACCCCAACGGTAAGCCATTCAACATCAAGATCTCGACTCCTAGCAAATACAACGACTTGAATCGCGCAGTGATTAAAGCAGTAGAAAAATGGAAACTTGCCTCATCAGAGAGTGGCATTAAAGGAGAAAGAGCATCCATTACCTTCCAGCTCGATAAGTAGGGATTTTTTTGAAATTCTAGCAATTTGGCTGGGAATTTTATCGAACCGTCCAAGGAATAGCAAAGTTAAAAGTTGAATTTTTTGTGAATTATGAATGTGGGAATGTCGTCAGCAATATTAAGTAAACTTCAGCGAGTTGGACTCGCTCTATTACTGGGTTCCAATTTGGGAATGGCTTTGTTGTTTGCCAACCCTCACAGCGCAATGGCAGGAGTAATTACTTTACCCGATGGCGGACGTTGCGAGGGAGAATTGAGTGAGGGAAAACTCAGCGGCCCCGGCATCTGTCAATATGCCAACGGCGATCGCTACGAAGGCTCTTTTCTCAACGGCCAACCTCACGGTCAAGGCATTTATACCTTTAAAGAAGAAGGTCGATACCAAGGAGAATTTGCCTTGGGTGAATTCAACGGTCAAGGTGTCCGCGAATTTGCTAACGGCAACCGCTACGAAGGTACTTTTAAAGACGGTGAGTTCGACGGTACAGGCACTTTTACCTCAACTAACGGCATTCGTTACGAAGGCTCTTTTACCAATGGTTCCCCCAGCGGTCGCGGGGCTTTTACGTTCAGTAACGGCACTCGTTGCGAAGGAGATATTAAAGAAGGAAAAGTTAACGGCAAAGGTGTCTGTCAATATGCTAATAAGAACCGCTACGAAGGAGAGTTGCTGAATAATGTGCCTCACGGACAGGGAATTTATACCTTTGCTGAAGGAGGTCGTTATGAGGGGCAATTTAGTGAAGGGCAGTTTCACGGTAAAGGGGTTCGCGAATATCCGAACGGCAACCGCTATGAAGGAGAGTTTGTGAAGGGCAACATTCAAGGTCAGGGGTTGTTTACTTTTAAAGAAGGGGGACGTTATCAAGGGCCGTTTGACAATGGAGAATTTAGTGGTGAAGGTGTCCGTGAGTTTGCTAATGGAAATAGCTATAAAGGCACTTTTGTCAAGGGTAAGATGAGCGGGAAAGGAGTTTTCATTTTTGCGAATGGCGATCGCTGCGAAGGCGAATTTAGCGAGGGTCAGTTCAATGGCAAAGGTACCTGCATTTACGCCAATGGCGATCGCTATCAAGGTGAATTCCTCAATGGGCAGAAACACGGGCAAGGTTCTTATCTATATGCAGATGGAACGAAGGTAGAGGGAAATTGGCAACAGGGGCAGCTTAAAAAATAAGCTTATAACTCACATCTTGCACCATTCTCAGCAACAGGCAAGATGCCTGTTCCACAAGAAAATTTATCTTTTGTGGAACAGGCCGGAAAGCCTGTTCATAAAAGGCTAATTGAGAATGGTGCAATATCTCAGTTATATCGTTTCCGGTTGCATCGGAATGATTTAACCGCAGAGGGCGCAGAGAACGCAGAGGGAGGGAATACAGAGATGAATAGTTCCGATGCTACCGGAAACGATATTATAACCTATTTCTCCTTACTTGTTTACCCCCCTCCTCACCAATGACATTAGGAGCGCGAATTAAATAACTTACAATTAAAATTATAAGTTATTTAATTCACGATCCTTAGCTTTTTGGGCATCGGATTTGGTAGAATTTTCTCTCTCTCCATAAAAGGGCTTTAAACCCTCGGCATTTTGTTCGTGCCGCTTGTTGAAAAGTCTGCGTCTCAGTTTAACCCTAGCAAATTAATTTACCGTGTTTCTACAACTAAAAAAACAATCGCGACAGATTGTCTCGTTATTAATGAGTTTTATTTTAGTTTTGCTCCTCAATAATGGGGTTCAATCCTCGCCTGAAATCGGCAATCAAATTCTTTGGGATACCTATGGAATTCCACATATTTATGGAGAGAATAGTAAAAGCCTTTTCTACGCTTTCGGGTGGGCGCAGATGCAAAGTCACGGTAATCTGATTTTGCGTCTTTATGGGCAAGCTCGGGGGCAAGCTGCCGAGTTTTGGGGCGAAGATTATCTGGAATCCGATCGCTGGGTGCAAACTATGGGAATTCCTAATCGCGCCAAGGCGTGGTATGAATCACAAAATCCCATTTTCCGCAACTATCTCGATGCTTTTGTTGGCGGAATGAATGCCTATGCAAAAGAACATCCAGAGGCGCTCACCGAAGAATTAAAGGTAGCATTGCCCCTCAAACCGGCAGATGTATTGGCACACGCGCAACGGGTCATTAATTTTACTTTTGTAGTCGATCCAGAGCGCCTTGAAGATATCGCTGAAAATAACACCCCCAAAGGCTCTAATGGTTGGGCGATCGCTCCTTCCCATTCTGAAAGCGGCAATGCCATGCTATTGGCAAATCCTCACCTTCCTTGGTCGGATTTATATTTATGGTACGAAGCGCAACTGATTGGCCCAGAAATTAACGCTTACGGAGCGACTCTCGTCGGATTTCCTGTATTAACGATCGCCTTTAATGACAACTTGGGATGGACTCATACTGTCAACACTCACGATGGCTGGGATGCCTACGAATTGCCCCTCGCTAACAATGGCTATCGCTTCGATGGCGAAGTCCGAAAATTTGACAGGGAAGAGAAGGTTTTAAAAGTCAAAGAAAAGAATGGGAATTTGCGATCGGAATCTCTAGTCGTGCGGCGTTCTGTTCACGGGCCGATTCTCACAGAAAAACAGGGCAAAGCGATCGCCCTGCGCGTTGTCGGACTCGATAAACCAGCAGCCCTTCAGCAGTGGTGGGATATGGCACGCTCAAAGAATTTTTCTGAATTTGAAGCCGCTTTAAAGCGCTTGGAAATTCCCATGTTTACCGTCATGTATGCCGATCGTGAGGGGCATATCATGCACTTGTTTAACGGTCAAGTCCCCATACGCAAAAACGGAGATTTTAAATACTGGTCAGGCACGATCGCAGGCAATACGTCAGAGACTTTGTGGAGCAAAAATCATCCCTATGCGGATTTGCCGCGCGTTGTCGATCCGCCCAGCGGTTGGTTGCAAAATACCAACGATCCTCCCTGGACGACGACGTTTCCCAGTGCGATCGCACCCGATAATTATCCCGCCTACATGGCACCGCGCAGCCCGATGGATTTGCGATCGCAGCGATCGGCAAAAATGCTATTAGAAGATGCAAAAATTTCTTTTGATGAATTGATGCAATACAAACATTCTACTCAGGTAGAACTCGCCGATCGCCTCCTCGATGATTTAATTCCCGTCGCACGGCAAGGCAGTGAAAAAGCGCGCCGCGCTGCGGAAGTTCTCGCCACTTGGGATCGGAAAGTCGATGCTGACAGTCGCGGTGCGGTGCTGTTTGTCTTTTGGAAACAAGCGATGGATGCCGATCGGTTATTCGCTAAACCTTGGAGCGCAGATGCGCCACTAACGACGCCAGACGGGTTGGCAAATCCTGCGGAGGCGGTGCGGCTGCTGGAAGCGACAGCAACCAAAGTTGAGGCGACTTATGGCGCGTTAGATGTCGCATGGGGCGAAGTCTTCCGATTGCCTGGAGAGACGAATCTGCCTGCAAATGGAGCTGACGGTGCTTTGGGTGTATTTCGCTCAGTCTGGTTCGCTCCTGGGAAAGACGATCGCTTTCAAGCGGTTGCGGGCGATTCTTTTGTCGCTGCGATCGAGTTCTCCAATCCGGTGAAAGCGATGGCGCTAAACAGTTACGGCAACGCCACTCAACCTGGTTCGCGCCACACCGGCGATCAGTCGCAGCTCTTTGCTCGCAAGAAATTGCGCCCTGTATGGCGCTCGCGATCGGAAATTGAAGCTCACCTGAGTTCGCGCCAAAAACTATAGCAGAAGGCAGAAGGCAGAAGTTAAAAGACTTCTGTGCGTCGTTTCCCCTTAATATCAAATCCGGTAGCATCCGAATTATTCCTCTCTGTATTCTCTCCCTCTGCGTTCTCTGCGCCCTCTGCGGTTAAATCATTCCGATCCAACCGGAAACGATATTATCCATCGCGCAGCAGCCGGCAAGCATACCCACCGACTGCAACGAGCAATAAGCCCAGCGAGGAAATAGCGTATAACAAAGCCATGCCAGCACCGGCACCTGTCCCGATAATTGGGCCAAAAATAGCTGCTAAAAAACCTCCCGGTTGCATGGCGGGTTCAAAAACGCGATCGGCAAGTGGCCCTGCGATCAATAAACCGATCGCTGACGCCAATTGCACGATAACTGCTCTGGTAGCAAAAACGCGCCCCTGTACTTCTGGTGCGACTTTCGCCAGCCAAATCGCCTCGTTGGAACTGCCGAGGATGGGGAAATTGAAAGACGAACAAAATTGAGCGGGAACCCAGATGGAAAGCGCCTGACCGAAAGCAAAGACTATTTTACTCAAGCCCGCGCCTGCCATGCCGAACAGAAAGCCCCGGATTCGGCGTTTGGGGCCGCCCCAAATACTGACGATTGATGCTCCTAAAACGCCGCCTGCGCCGGCGGCGGAAAGGATAGTACCTAGGATTCTGGCATTGTTGCCGGTGCGTGCCAGTATCATCGGTGAGTAGAGGGCCGCGCCGATGTCGTGAGCGAACCAGAATAGCGAAACGGACACAAGCAAGGCAAGCAGGCTGGGACGCTCGACGATGTAGCGGAATCCGAAGCTGAGTTCTTGCAATAGGTGGGGGCGAGTCGGCGGGGAATTGGAGGCGATCGCGGGCTGTGGTATTTTGACAGATACTAGCGTGGCGATCGCGATTGTAAAAGTTGCCAGGTCGATCGTAAAAATCCCGCTCAACCCAATCGCAGAATAGAGAATCCCCGCCAGCGTCGGAGCAATAATACTCGCACCGTAATTTGCCAGAAAACTTAAACTGCTAGCGCGGCTGTAATGCTTTTCTGGCATCATTGTGGCGATCGCTGCTGAGTAAGCTAACTGCTGAATTTGGTCAAAAATTCCGTTAACCGCAGCCGCTACATATATATGCCATAGTTGCAGGTTTTGGCTAATATAAAGTAATAGGATAGCGACCGTTAACAGAGCTGCAACCGCATCGCCGATCGCCATCAAAAATTTTCGATTCCAGCGATCGACGATAATGCCAGCAACCGGAGCGAGCAAGATGCGCGGCAATTGAATAAAAAACATCAACAAACCCAAAGCCGTCGCTTGACTGGTGGACTCCCAAATCCAAATAGTCAGCGCAAACGCGGACATAGCGCTGCCAATCATCGAAGCAGCTTGTCCGAGCCAGAGTTGAATAAATTTTTGCATGAAATAGGCGATTGATAGGATTTAAAATTCACAGGATAGCGGTTTTTAGGCAGTAGAATGACCGAAAGCATTCAGGATACAAGCCCCCGGATTCATTCCTTCGCAGACTCAGGACCCAGAAATAAAAAACGTGTATCCGAGAAACTTGCCCCCCGAATTTATCCGTGGGGTCAATGCTTCAATCTAAAATCTAAAATCTAAAATCTAAAATCGATTGACCCCCGCATAAAACCGCACGCCGCTCTCATTAAAACCAAGGCCATTGCTGGCTAAGTGGAGATAATTCTTCATATTGCTGTCTCGCCTCCTTCCGGTAAAATTTCGCCAAATGCCGCTGCCGCCACATCATTACACCCGTAACAAACAGTACGATCGCTGCTAATCCTGCGATCGCGTGTGCCAGCCGCAAGTAAATTCCGCCATAGCTGCCAATATGTAGCGGATAAAGCGAGTTGAGAATTCGATTTGCTACCGAAGCTGAATTTACGCTGTCAGCCTGCAATATTTCGCCACTGTATTGGTCGAGATAAATGGTGCTAACCCCGTTTGGGTGCGCCTCGTTGGGAAATTTTTTCCGTACTTTAAAAATTGCTTCAGGCTTCAAAGGCAGAGAAATAAAAGTGGTTTTAGCTTCCGGCCAAACGGTATTAACTTGGTGTAATATTTCGTCAATATTTTGCCTTGAACTGCTAGATAGGGGATGAGAAGTCAATGCTGGCTGTGGCTTTTCATTCGTTAGCCAATACAAAGTCGATTCAACCGGCGTGTAAAAAATTATCGCCGTCCCTGTAGCGGATATGAGTATGAGAAAAGCGACCGATACAATGCCAGAAACGTTATGTAAATCAAATACAGTCCGCTGCCAGTGAGCTTTCCAATTAATAGAAAATCCGCGAGCCAAATTTCCCCAACCAGTCCACAATACCAATCCAGTAAAAGTTAGGCATAGCATTACTAGACCGCAAATACCTACAACAAGATGACCTAATTCTCCTCCAGCTAATTCCGCGTGTAACGTAAAAATCAAACCTGTAAAACTTTCTTTCCCAAGGCGCGCACCCGTAATTTTTCCACTGTAAGGATTGACATAAACGCTAACTACTTCTTCACTCTTTGACAGCATTGAAACTTGGCAAACATCCTTCGCTAATCGCGGCAGCAAGATACTAATAGCCTGATTTTGCGGATAAGCTTTTTCGACAATTTGCAGGACATTTTCCAGCGGTATCCGTTCGGCTTGAGGAATGACTTGCAGAAGTTGGGGATTGAAGAACCGCTCGATTTCGGGACTGAAAACCAGCAAGCTACCCGTTAAAGCAATTACTGCTAGAAATATTCCTACCACCAACCCCAAATACAAGTGCAGTTTGAATGCGAGTTTGCGGAACTTCATCTCTAAATTTTTCTCAAAGCCGTTAACTGTTCTCATTCAAGTCCGTTAGTGGGCCCGCGAGTCCGCCAGGGGTTGAAACCCCTGTCTAATAGCTAAAGTCCTCTCAAGAGGACTAATGATACTAAATCCGGGTTACTCACCCCCTTTTTGAACTGGCGAGCTAATTTTTCCCCCTCTCCCCCTCTCCAGCAATAAAGGGGTTTTGAACCCGGATTTGGTATGAGTCCTTCAGTCCTCTTTTAGAGGACTTTAGCTTTGAAGCAGGGGTTTAAACCCCTGCCGGACTGTCGGTTTGACGTTAAATTGACACCAATGGGTTCTTGGAGTGTCCCTACGAGGGATATTGAATCTACTTCATAAACCTGCAATCTGCTGTAATTACCAGTTAAGGCGGTAATTAACACTGAGAGTCAAACCTCTGCCTGCATAATTAGAGCTGTCCGAGCCAAATCCAGCTAAGTATTGCGACAGCACAGGAAAATATTGATTATTCAATAAATTCTCGACTTTGAGTTGTAGCAGCCCTTTTCCCAGTTGAATTGTGCTGATGTAATCCACTGTGAGATAGCTGCTAATCGGGCCGCCATCCGAGCCGTCTTTGAAGGCTTGATCGCGATTTCCAGAATATAATAACTGTAACCGATTGTTCCATCCCTGCAAAGTTTCGTTTTGGAGATAAGCTGTGAGCTTGAGCGGTGGAATTCGGCTGCTATCGATGGCGATGTAACGGTTGTCCTCCTCATATTCGCCATGAATATAAGTAGCAGTACCGCCGATCGACCATGTTCGTCCAGGTTGCCAATCCACAGTCCCTTCTAAGCCGTAAATGCGTTCTGGGGCGCGGATGAGTTCCAGGCGGCCTGTGTTGCCAACGGGTTGAAAACTGACTCCTAGATCCGAGGTATTGTAAAAAGCGGCAAGCGACATTTGCACGGATTGCCACCCTCCTCGAATGCCAATTTCGTAGTTGTTGACTTTTTGCGGTTGAGTTACTTCTAAAGAAGATTCAATTCCGACAAAATTGTCGGGGGGTTGGCGGAGGATGCGGCCGAAATCTGGAACTGAGAAACCTTGAGAAAAGTTGCCAAATATGTTGAAGTTGTCATTAAGTTTATAGACAGCCCCTGTATTAAATAGGGTGGCGTTAAATTTGCGATCGCCTCCTTGGATCTGGCGATCGTTAAAAGTGGTATAATCATTGACGTTTAACCCGACGCGTTCGTGACGTATCCCGCCACTTAGAATGACGATATCGTCAATATTCCATTCCAATTGACCGAAAAAGCCAAGGCTGTCATAAGTGTAAGGAGGAACGAAAGGACGCTCGGAAATTTTCCGGTACACCCGGCCACCACTTGCGTCGAATCTCTCCGGATCGTACAAGTCGAAACGCTGTTTGCTATCTTCAGTAATATAGTCAGAACCCCAAGTTAATCGAAGATTTTCGGCACGGGATAAAGGAGTGGTAATCGCCAGTCTACCTCCTATCTGTTCGCTCTCGGCTCGCGAACGAGTAACACCGACAAACGGCCCAAAGAAATCGGAGGTGCGGTAATCTGAAGGAACACCTACATTGGAATTCGTTCGATAGTAGATTTGGCTTTGAAGGCTGCTGCCAAAAAGGTTTTGGTTGGTGTAACTTAGGTTGAGCTGTGTACTTTTATTTCCCGGTGTTTCCCCGTCAAGATCCAACTCCCCGGTTCGGATGGCGCGGGCTTTTTGCCGTCCTTCCTGGTCGTCAACACTAAAGTCTGGAATCACATCGGGATCTTGGGTTTCCCGATAGTGATTGACAGTTAGTTGCAGCCGCTGTTGGGTGTCCAAATCTACCCCGACTTTGCCCATCACGTTGAAGAGGGTGCTGCTATCTCCGCCGAGTTCAAAATAGGGAATGCGATCGCCTTTGGCATCGTAAAAAGCCCCACTTCTAGAGAGCGAGACAGTGCCGGTCAGATCGACATTGCCCGATCGGCCAGAAACCGTCTGCTGAGCGTTAAAGCTTAGAGCATCATCCGTGTTTGTTAAACCGCTACTGACGCCCACTTCAGTAACAGCACTTAGCCTTTCCTCAGTTGGCCGACGAGTAATAATATTAACCACGCCACCTGTAGCCTGAGCGCCGTAGATTGCTGTAGACCCCCGCACTACTTCAATGCGTTCGATCGCGCTGGGATCGATGTTTCTAAATTCTCTGCCAAACGATTGAAGATTGGTCGTTTGTGGCACGCCGTCAATCAGAACGGAAACGTCCCTACCCCGCAAAGTTTGTCCATAAGTTGTAGTAAGTTGAGTCGGGGGCGCGAAACCGGGAACTTGATTTGCCAGAGCTTCCCCGACATTTCTCGATTGCCCTACCTGCTGCTGAAGTTCTTCTGAGTCTATCACCGTTATAGAGCGCGGCACGTTCGTCACTCTTTCTGCGGTTCGTGTTGCAGTGACGACGATTTCAATCGGGTCTCTCCCCACCTGTGGCGTCCCAGGTGGCTGCGCTGTCGGCGGCAAGGGTTCTCCGGGTGTCCCAGGTGGCTGCGCTGTAGGCGGCAAGGGTTCTCCGGGCGTCCCAGGTGGCTGCGCTGTAGGCGGTAAGGGTTCTCCGGGCGTCCCAGGTGGCTGCGCTGTAGGCGGTAAGGGTTCTCCGGGCGTCCCAGGTGGCTGCGCTGTCGGCGGCAAAGGTTCTGCAGGTATCTCTACCTGCTGCCCTGTGGGTGGCAAGGGTGCTGCAGGTACCCCCGGCCGCTGTGTTGTAGGAGCCGGTGCAGACGGGCGAGCAGTCATCTCCGAGGTGGGTTTTAAGCTGAGAATCAGACCCGCAGCATTAGGAATCACCCGTGCCACTGGTTGACCCCTCTCGCCAATCACTTTGATTCGGATGCTGTTGTTATCTAAAGGAGTAACGGTGACAGAAGCAATTCCGGCAGCAGGCTTGTCTTGACGAAACTCATTTCCCCCCGGTAGTCGCAGTTGAGCGGTGATGGCATCAATTTGTAAAGTTTCGCCAAAGGTGGTGGTGAAGACTTGCAGGGGTCTTCCATCTTCAGTGTCTAGGATGATTTCAATGCCTTCTGACGTGGGGTTGAGGCGAACGCCCGTCACCTGCGCGATGTTGGAAGCGCACGCTGGCCCAGCGACTACCGCCGACACGACTCCTGCCAGCCCAAGGCTGCTTAGTAATTTCTGTGATCTCTTCATTACTCTTTAATCAACAATTAATGGAACTTCGGATATGTGGTTTGCGTTGCTTGCACAACAAAATGTGTGAGTGAGAGCGTTGCTGCTCTTCTCTGGCTCCTAAAACTGACCTGCGGAAGATCTGGCCCTGTTTGTCGGGCGCAGTTCGATCCGATTCTCCCGTCGCTAGTGGCATTTGTCTGGGAACACAGCAGGCGCGTGAGGGCGAAAGCTTCAGTCCGGTGGCGCTCTGGACGATCGACCACGGGTAGCTCTTTCCTCGGTTAAAGGAAGTAGTTCCTGGGCGCTTATTGAGAAAGTGCCTTAATTAGATAACAGAGCACTTGCATCTGTCAAGAGTTAACTAATGAAAACTTATTGCATTTTAAGATAGGGGGTCTCACCCCTCTATCTAGTTGGACACCACTTGCATATTATGGTTGCTTGTCAGGGCTAGACAAACGATCACCTAAAATGCTATGGCAAGAGTTAGAAAAGATTGTCATATAGGCACTGATAGGAGTCAATAAATTCTCTCAACTACTCTTGACAATAAATATCATCTAGCCTACTATGCTAAAAGTCGATAGCCGTAAAGCCCCTGAAGCTGATATCGAAGCTGGCTCAGACTGAAATCGGCCCGGAGCCTGCAGCCGAACAGCCCGATCGACAACAAAACGTGAAAACAAGCGCTAATACCAGGATTGAAGACTCAAACGCGCTGATGGGAGACTCGTAACGCCCAACAACTGTTCACAGAAAGTCTATAGCCTTTATCAGTAACATGAGGTGCTCATAGGGCATCGGGCATCGGGCATCGGGCATCGGGCATCGGACTCGCCCCCATACCTCACCACGCTTGAGAACCGCTATATGTGGAAAGAATTTGGCGGAACTGGTTGGCGTACTGCAAACAAGATTTATTTAGGTAAAAAGAATCGATGAGTGACGCAAGCATTAAGGGAAACCAACTCACCGAAAGTTGTACCAATTTAGTAGAACTCCTACAAAACAGAGCGCTACACCAACCAGAGCAGAAATATACATTTCTGTTAGACGGAAAAACTGAAACCGCCAGTTTGACTTATCGAGAGTTAGACGCGATCGCCCGATCGCACGCCGCGCGACTTCAGACATTGGGAGTCACTGGCGAACGAGCCTTACTGCTTTTCCCGCCAGGATTGGACTATCTCGCCGCCTTTTTCGGATGCTTGTACGCCAAAGTGATCGCGGTTCCCCTCTATCCACCGAAGCTGAAACGGAATTTAGCGAAAATTAGTGCGATCGCCAAAGATGCAAGAGCAACAATTGCGATCGCTCCCGCGCGACACCTGGAAAATTTAGAGCAGCTATGCGAGCAAGCACCGGAACTCAAAGCGATGCACTGGCTGAGTGCAGAAGCGCTTGCCGATGACGCCCAAAAGTGGCAGCAGCCACCCATCCATCCCGACGAAGTGGCTTATCTTCAGTACACCTCCGGCTCAACCTCCACCCCCAAAGGCGTAATGGTGAGCCACGCAAACGTTTTGTACAACATCGAATACATTCACCGAGGCTTTGATCACGATGCCGAAAGCGTTGCAGTAACGTGGCTTCCCCCCTTTCACGACATGGGGTTAATTGACGGATTGCTCAAACCTTTGTATCTGGGAATTCCCTCTTACTTCATGCCACCAGCGGCGTTTATTCAAAACCCGATGTGCTGGTTGGAAGCGATTTCGCGCTACAAAGCCACCCACAGCGGCGGGCCAAATTTTGCTTACGACTTGTGTGCTAGCAAAATAAGCAAAATTTTGGGCGATGGCCAAAAAATGCTCGACTTGAGTAGTTGGCGCGTGGCCTATAACGGCGCAGAACCCATCCACAAAGAAACCCTAGAAAGATTTACCAAAGCTTTTGAGCCCTGGGGTTTTCACGCGGATGCCTTTTGTCCTGCTTACGGAATGGCAGAAACTACGCTAAAAATTGCCACGGTTCGCAGCGGGACAACACCGACTTTCTTACCTGTTGATGCTGGGGCTCTGGAAAATAATCACATTGTAGAAGTTGTCGAAGGCGATGGTGGCGCGAGAACTTTAGTCGGCTGCGGTTTCCCTGAATTTGGCACTAAAGTTGCGATCGTCAATCCCGAATCTCTGACGCAATGCCAGCCGCAGGAAGTCGGAGAAATTTGGGTAGCTGGCCTCACAGTGGCCCGAGGCTATTGGAACCGCCCAGAAGAGACAGAAAAAACCTTCCAAGCATATCTTTCAGATACGGGCGAAGGGCCATTTTTGCGAACAGGAGATTTGGGCTTTTTACGAGACGGAGAACTGTTTATTACAGGGCGACTCAAAGATTTGATTATCATCCGAGGTCGCAATCTTTACCCCCAAGATATAGAAAGAACAGCAGAGCGCAGCCATCCCAGTTTGCGGCTAGGGGCGATCGCGGCATTCTCGGTGGAAGTCGCAGGCGAAGAACAGCTCGTTATCGTCCAAGAATTACAATCTCGCAAAGCGCCGGATAATGCCGAGGAAATTATCAGCGCCATCCGTTCCAGCATTGCTCAAGAATATGAAGTGCAAGTTTATGGAGTAGTGCTGATTAAGCCCGGAAGCATTCCCAAAACCACCAGCGGTAAAATTCAACGTCGCGCCGCCTATGCTGACTTTCTAGCTGACAATTTGGAAGTTGTCGCCAGTAGCGTTTTAGAGTTAGCTGATTCGGTTAAAATAGACAATCAGCTCACGCGAGAGATTCTGCTGAAAGCCGAGTTAGAAGAACGGCAGCCGCTGCTTGAAGCTTATCTTTGGCAGCAGGTAAACCGCCGGGTAATGAATGCCCCGGCTAATAGCCCAAGTCGGCTAAAACTGATATCTTGCACCATTGTCAAGAACGGGCAAGATGCCCGTTCCACAAAGAATGAGTTTTCTTGTGGAACAGGCAAGATGCCTGTTCCTAAAAAAGTAATTGAGAATGGTGCAAGATGTGAGCTAAAACTGATATCTTGCACCATTGTCAAGAACGGGCAAGATGCCCGTTCCACAAAGAATGAGTTTTCTTGTGGAACAGGCATCTTGCCTGTTCCTAAACAAGTAATTGAGAATGGTGCAAGATGTGAGTTAAAGCCGACTGAAGACGAATCTTCAATCCACTTCAGTGCCAGGGGGAAAACGCAAAATATTATCGATCGACCACTCAGTAGCTTTGGACTAGATTCTTTAAGAATTTTTGAGTTAAAAAATCAAATAGAGAGTGACTTGGGCGTTACTGTATCGGTTGCCGATTTGTTTGAGGATAGGAGCATTGCTCGACTGGCAGTGCAAATTCTAGAGCAACTGACAGGAAATACCCAAGCAGTCGTCCCAAGGCCAGTTTCTCGCCTACAAAACATCCCTCTGTCTTTTGCTCAAGAGCGCTTATGGTTCTTTGACCAATTGGAACCAGGAAACCCTTTCTATAACCTCTGCGGTGCAATTCGGATTACAGGACAACTCAATGCAGAAACACTCAGGCAAAGTATTGAGAAAATTATCGAGCGACACGAGATTTTAAGAACTGCGTTTGCTGGTGGGGATAAAGAACAGATACAAGTTATTTTCGATGCGAAAACTTTCCCACTACCGCTGATAGATTTGAGCCATCTCCCCCCTGCAGAACGCGAGAAAGAAGCGCAAAAACTGTCGGCGGAAGAAGCCGACTTGCCCTTTGATTTAACTCAACCCAATCTGCTCCGTGCCAAATTTCTACGTTTATCTGAAACAGAACATACCCTGCTTTTATCCGCCCACCATATCATTTTCGATGGTTGGTCTTTGGGCGTGTTTTTACGGGAAATAGCGGCATTTTATCAAGGATTTACTAATAAGAATTTAGCCTCGCTTCCCCCGCTGCCAATTCAGTATGCAGACTTTGCAACTTGGCAGCGCCAACAAATGCAGGGAGAAATATTAGAAACTCAACTTACTTACTGGAAGCAGCAGTTAAGTGGCAGCGCAGCGGTTCTAAATTTACCAACAGACTTTTCTCGTCCCGCTGTTCAAAGTTACAAGGGAGGTCGGCAATTATTTGAATTACCAGAACACTTAACCGAGGCAATTAGGCAATTGAGTTGCCGCGAAAAAACTACTCCCTTTATGACATTGCTGGCAGCATTCAATACACTGCTTTACCGCTACACGGGCCAAGAAGATATCCTCGTCGGTTCACCAATTGCCAGCCGCAACAGCAGGGAAACCGAATCATTAATTGGATTTTTTGTCAATACTTTAGTCCTGCGATCTGACTTAAATGGAAATCCAACTTTTCGAGAGTTGCTGAATCGAGTGCGAGAAGTTGCATTAGGTGCTTACGCGCATCAAGATGTACCGTTTGAGAAGTTGGTAGAAGAATTGCAGCCGAATCGAGATTTAAGTCACTCGCCTTTATTTCAGGTGATGTTTGCCTTTCAAAATGCCTCCGAATTCGCCTTAGAATTGCCTGGTTTAAGACTGAACTGCCAACAGATTCACAGCAGGACAGCAAATTTCGATTTAACCCTGGAATTAGAAGCGACAGCAACAGGTATTAGAGGGTGGTTTGAATACAGCTTAGACTTGTTTGAATCTGCTACAATCGCGCGAATGGCGAGGCACTTTCAGAACTTATTAGAAGGCATCGTTGCCAATTCTTCCGCACGACTGTCAGATTTGCCCATGCTTGCAGAAGCAGAACGCCAGCAACTTCTATTTGAGTGGAATAATACTGGGGTAAATTACTCCCAATGTGAGTGTGTTCACCGTTTGTTTGAAGCGCAAGTGGCGAAAACACCTGATGCTGTTGCGGTGCGGTTTGAATGCCAAAGTTTGACTTATCGAGAACTCAACGATCGCGCGAATCAACTTGCCCATTACTTGCACTCTTTCGGCGTGAAGCCAGATGCCATAGTCGGCGTTTATATGGAGCGATCGCTCGATGCGATAGTCGGAATTTTAGGCGTATTAAAAGCAGGCGGCGCTTATTTGCCCCTCGACCCCATCTATGCTAAAGAACGCCTCGCATTCATGTTAGAAGACGCTGGAGTTAGGGTATTGCTAACGCAAGCAGAATTAAAAGCAGAAACCCCAGCCCAAAATAATATTTCTGTCATTTGCTTGGATGCAGAATGGCAGACGATCGCTCAACAAGATAAGTCAAATCCTGAGAGCCCCGTTGGGCCAGAAAACCTAGCTTATATCATATATACATCCGGGTCTACCGGCAAGCCAAAAGGAGTGATGGTGCAGCATCAATCTTTGGCGAATTATACGCAGGCTGCAAGTGTCGAATATGGCATCGAACCAGGCGATCGCATTCTCCAATTCGCTTCCCTCAGCTTCGACGCCAGCGCCGAAGAAATCTATCCCTGTTTAACGCGAGGCGCAACATTGGTACTGCGCGGAAATTCCATGTTAGACAGCATTTCTTCCTTCCTGCAAAAATGCCGGGAATGGCAAATCACCGTCTTAGATTTACCAACCGCTTACTGGCGCGAATTAACTGCCAGACTCAGCGCCGAAAAAGCAGAATTTCCCCCGTCAGTGCGCTTGACAATTATTGGCGGAGAAACCGCACTTTCAGCATCCCTGAATCAGTGGCAAAAGTGCGTTTCAGAAAAAGTACGACTTGTCAATACTTACGGCCCCACAGAAACAACAATTGTCGCCACGTGGTGCGACTCTCTCCCCTCTTCCTCCTCTTCTTCTCTCCCCTCTGCGCCCTCTGCGCCCTCTGCGGTTAAAAACTCCCCAAAAACCTTGCCGATTGGTCGTCCAATTCCAAATGCCCGCACCTATGTACTCGATGCTAACTTGCAACCCGTTCCGATCGGAGTTCCCGGCGAACTTTATATCGGAGGTGCGGGGGTTGCCAGAGGATATATCAACCGTTCGGATCTGAATCGAGACAAATTTATTCCCGATCTTTTTAGCAACGTGCAAGGCGATCGCCTTTACAAAACAGGCGATTTAGTCCGCTATCTCCCCGATGGGAATTTAGAATTTCTCGATCGCACCGATCGCCAAGTGAAAATTCGCGGTTTCCGCATTGAGTTGGGAGAAATTGAATCCGCACTCAGCCAACATCCAGACGTGCAAGAAGCAGTAATTCTCGCGCGTGAGGAAGATTCAGGCGGAAAGCGTTTAGTCGCCTACCTCGTTTTAAACTCAGCACTCAGCATTGGGAACTCTGCACTGATTAAAAATCTGCGTTCTTTTCTCCGGGAACAACTGCCAGATTATATGGTTCCTACTAGCTTTGTGTGTTTGGAATCGATGCCATTAACGCCAAACTGCAAGGTAGATTTCAAAGCTTTTGCCGCGCCGGAAACCAACAGTTCAGAGGCAGATTTTATCGCTCCTGAAACTTTAGAAGAACAAGTATTAGCGGAGATTTGGGCTGAGATTCTCGGCTTAAAACAAGTGGGAATTAATGACAATTTCTTTGAGTTGGGAGGTCACTCTTTGCTAGCAACTCAACTGATTGCCAAGGTGCGCGATCGCTTTCAAGTCGAGCTATCGCTGCGCTGTCTGTTTCAATCCCCCACAGTCGCTAGTCTAGCAGCGACGAGCGCACAAGCTAAGAGCCAGCAGTCGCCCGAACCCCTGATTTCACTGCCCGCGATCGCCCCCGATCCTCAAAATCGCTACCAACCATTTCCGCTCAATGAAATGCAACAAGCCTATTGGATCGGGAGAAATAGCTTCTTTGAAATGGGCAATGTTGCCATTCACGGCTATGTAGAAATTGAGAGCGACGAGTTAGATTTAGAGCGGTTTAGCCTCGCGTGGCAGCGAGTTGTAGAGCGTCACGATATGCTGCGGGCGATCGTACTTCCGAATGGACAGCAGCAAATTCTGGAAAACGTACCCGCTTATAAAATTGAGGTTTTGGATTTGCGATCGCTCGCTCCAGAGGTTGCCGGCGAACAACTCGAAGCAATTCGCGATCGCCTTTCCCACCAAGTGCTGCCGCTCGATCGCTGGCCGCTGTTCGAGATTTGCGCTTCGCAAATAAGCGATCGCCGCATCCGCCTCCACATCAGCATTGACGCCTTGTGCATAGACGGCTGGAGTTTTCAAATCTTGTTTGGCGATTTGGTAAAGTTTTACCGCAATCCCCATACTGCGATCGCGCCCTTGCAACTATCTTTCCGTGATTGCGTATTAGCTGCGATCGCCTTAGAAAACTCCCCATTTTACCAGCAATCCTTAGATTACTGGCGAACTCGCCTCAAAACCCTGCCACCAGCGCCGGAATTGCCCCTCGCCAAACAGCCGAATTCCTTAACGCAGCCGCGATTTAAACGCTGGAGCGATCGCTTAGACTTGCAAACCTGGCAGCGCCTCAAAACGCGCACAGCTCGCGCCAGCCTCACTCCTACGGGTTTATTGCTGGCAGCCTATGCGGAGGTTCTGTC
This sequence comes from Microcoleus sp. K1-B1, assembly GCF_036704705.1. NCBI lineage: Bacteria > Bacillati > Cyanobacteriota > Cyanophyceae > Oscillatoriales > Microcoleaceae > Microcoleus > Microcoleus sp. K1-B1. The sequence continues at coordinate 59,539 of NZ_JAUBSH010000002.1, forward strand.
TCTGTGGAGCAAAACGCCTCGGTTTACCCTCAACGTGCCGCGCTTTAATCGGTTGCCTTTGCATTCTCAAGTTGAGGAAATTATCGGAGAATTTGCCTCATTTACTCTGCTAGAAATAGATAACTCCAAGCGAGAGAGTTTTGAAGTACGAGCCAAGCGATTGCAAGAACAGCTTTGGCAAGATTTAGAACACCAATATGTCAGCGGGGTGCGCGTTTTGCGAGAACTCGCTCAAGCGCAAGGTACAACCGCAGCGTTGATGCCGGTCGTGTTTACGATCGATCCGCAAAACGCGCCTGGGGAAGATTCCTCTATCTTTTCTCTCATTCAAGAATTGGGAGAACTGGTTCACATTATCGGTCAAACTCCGCAAGTTTGGATCGACGCGCAATTTACCGAAACCTCTCAGGGGCTGTCTTTTAGCTGGGATGCAGTGGAAGAACTTTTCCCGCCAGGGATGATTGACGATATGTTTGATGCCTATTGCCGCCTATTGCAAAGCCTCGCCAATGAAGAGGAAACTTGGCATAAAACGGTGCAGTTTCAGCAAGCCTTTACTAACACCATTGAGGCACCGATTCCCGATGGATTGCTGCACGAATTGTTTGCTGAGAAAGTCGCCTCGCGATCGCAGGAACCAGCCGTCATTACGCGCGATCGTACCCTCACCTACGAGGAACTATACCGGCGATCGAATCAAGTCGCTCACCGATTGCGGAAGCTGGGATCTCGCCCTAACCAGTTGGTTGCCGTCGTCATGGAGAAAGGGTGGGAGCAAATCGTCGCTGTCCTGGGAATTCTAGCCTCTGGAGCCGCTTATTTGCCCGTAGATGCGGCGCTGCCAAAAGAGCGGATTTGGTATTTGCTGGAAAATGGCGAAGTTGAGATTGTTTTGACACAATCTCAGTTAAATCAACGCTTGGAATGGCCGGAAAATGTGCGGCGAATTTGTCTTGATACTGAGGAATTAGCAACAGAAAGCGGCGAAGCTTTGGAGTCAGTGCAGGAAGCGGAAGATTTAGCGTATGTGATTTATACTTCCGGCTCAACTGGCTTGCCGAAAGGCGTGGCGATCGCGCACCGCGGTGCAGTCAATGCGATCGCTCAGACCAATCAAGTATTTAATGTGGGCGAGTGCGATCGCGCGATCGCAGTCACCGCACTGCACCACGATATGTCGGTTTATGATATCTTCGGCATCCTAGCAGCCGGGGGAGCGATCGTCATTCCAGATGCCGCACAACGGCTAGACCCCGCTCACTGGACTCAATTAATGGTAAAAGAGCGCGTCACCATTTGGAACTCGGTTCCGCCGATGATGGAAATGCTGCTCGATTACGCTGCCGGACGTTCTGAAGTGTTGCCAGAGTGCTTGCGCTGGGCGTTTCTCGGCGGAGACTGGATTCCAGTAACGCTGCCCCAGAGGTTAAGGGCGATCGTCAAAGAATGTCGCGTTGTCAGCGTCGGCGGGCCAACTGAAACCACTCTCTGGAACATCTGGTATCCGGTAGAAACTGTTGACCCTTCTTGGAAAAGCATTCCCTACGGCAAGGCGATCGCCAATACACGCTATTACATTTTGAATGAAAGGCTCGAAGACTGTCCCGTCTGGGTTGCCGGCGAGATGTGCTGTGCCGGGGTTGGACTGACAAAAGGATACTGGCGGAATGAAGAAAAAACTCGCGCCAGTTGCCTCACGCACCCCGTCACGGGCGATCGCTTGTACCGAACGGGAGATTTAGGGCGCTTCCTCCCTGACGGCAATATCGAATTTTTAGGACGAGAAGATTTCCGCCTTAAAATTCGAGGATTCCGCATCGAAGCCGGAGAAATTGAAGCTGCTTTGAACGAGCACCCAGCAGTCAAAGCATCCATTGTCACCGCATTCGGAGAAAATCACAGTCAAAAGCGCTTAGTAGCATATATCGTTCCCCAACAAAACGCTGCCCCTGCGGTTGAAGAATTGCGACAATTTCTGAGTGAAAAACTGCCAGATTATATGGTGCCGTCTGCATTTATAATTCTGGACGCGCTGCCGCTTTCGGCGAACGGCAAAGTTAACCGCAAGGCTCTGCCTGAACCGGATGCCGCAATTCCAGAAGCAAAGATTTTTGTCGCACCGCGCACCCCTATTGAGGCAATGTTAGCGAGAATTTGCTGTGAGGTTCTCGGCATCGAACAGTTAAGCATTACCGATAACTTTTTTGAACTAGGAGGAAATTCGCTGCTGGCAATTCAATTAGCAGCAAAGGTACGAGAATCTTGTCAGATAGAATTGCCTTTGTGCGATATTTTTGCCGGACGATCGCTCGCTGTACTTGCAGAAAAGATTTCTGAAGCCAAAAACAAAAATGCGGCCGTTGAAGAACCCGCGATCGCGCCTGTTTCGCGATCGGCGTACCGCAGGTCACTCTCATCTTTGCAATAAGTGATGAGTCGCGGGCGATCGGCCGATCGCCCATAAGTAATCCCCAATTATCGGCTGCAATCCTCTATAGCAATCCTAAATGATTATACTCGTTACCAGGCTCTTCCTGGTAACGCAGATCCGGAGGCTCTGCCTCCATTGTCGCAGCCGAGGCAGAGCCTCTGGACATCGGTTCCCAGGCAGAGCTTGGGAACCAGTTATTGAAACTGATTTAGGATTGCTATATTCCCAATTGCCAATTCCCAATTATCAGTTACCAATCCCATGACCGAGAATTTCTTGATGGTACAAGCCCCCTGATTTATCCGTGGAATCAATCCAAAATCTAAAATCTAAAATCCTCAAGAAAGAGACTCGATCCGTGGGGTCAATCCAAAATCTAAAATCTAAAATCTAAAATCTAAAATCCCATGACGGTGCATTTTTCCGAAAAAACTCTAACAGATACTCACGACTCAGCAAATACTGCGGAAGAAGAAGTATTTGCATTTCCCACCTCTTTTGCCCAGCAAAGACTGTGGTTTATTGACCAAATTGAACCGGGAAACCCTTTTTACAACCTGCCGGCGGCTGTGTTACTAAAAGGCAGGCTAAATGTAGTAGTGCTAGAACGAAGTTTCAAGGAAATTGTGCGCCGTCACGAAGCTTTACGGACGACATTTGCCACTGTAGACGGTCAACCCGTGCAGGTGGTTGGTGAGAAATTTAATTTCGGGCTGGAAGTTTTAGACCTGCAACAATTGGCGGAAACTGAGCGAGAAGAAAAAGTAAAACAACTGGCTGCAGAAGAAGCTAGCAAACCTTTTGAACTAACCAAAGGGTCGCTGTTGCGAGCTATTTTGCTACAGTTAGATGCTGAGGAATATGTCTTGCTGCTGACGCTACACCACATTATTTTTGATGGCTGGTCAATCGGAGTTTTTCTGCAAGAATTAGCAGCACTTTACGAAGCGTTTTTGATTGGCAAACCATCCCCACTTCCCGAACTTTCCATCCAGTACGCCGATTTTGCTATTTGGCAGCGGGAATGGCTTGCGGGCGATCGCCTGCAAACTCAACTTAACTACTGGAAAAAGCAGCTCAGTGGCGCTCCCCCCTTGCTGGAATTGCCAGCCGATCGCCCCCGTCCCCCGGTGCAAACCTATCGGGGCGCGAAAGAATCATTCCTCATCCCCAGAACGCTATCGGAAGCCCTCAAAAAGCTCAGCCGCCAGGAAAATGCCACCCTGTTTATGACGCTGCTAGCAGCCTTTAAAACGTTGCTCTATCGCTATACAGGACAGGCAGATATCCCCGTTGGCTCTCCGATCGCCAACCGCAACCGAGCGGAAATTCAAGGGCTAATCGGGTTTTTTGTCAATACTTTGGTATTGCGAACTGATTTGTCAGGCGATCTCACTTTTCGGCAGTTGCTCGCTCGCATTCGGGAGGTGAGTTTAGAAGCTTACGCTCACCAGGATTTGCCGTTTGAGAAACTGGTTGAAGAGTTGCAACCCGATCGAAATTTGAGCTACAATCCACTGTTCCAAGTTGCTTTTGTTTTGCAAACTCCACCTGTTGCTGCGGAATCAATAGCCGGACTCAATCTCACTCTTTTAGATGTTGAAAATCAGACAGCAAAAGTTGACTTAACGCTGTATTTAGAAGAAAAGCAGGAAGAAATTAGCGGTCAGTTTGAATACAGTACGGATTTATTTGATGCGGTCACTATTAGGCGGATGGCGGGACATTTTCTCACCTTGCTGGAGGGCATAGCTGCCAACCCAGATCGGCGGATTGAAGAGTTGCCGTTGCTGGGAAAAAAAGAGCGGCATCAGTTATTAGTAGAGTGGAATGACACCCGCGCCGATTATCCGAGCGATCGCTGCATTCATCAATTATTTGAAGCGCAGGTCGAGCGAACTCCCGATGCCATTGCAGTCGTATTTGAAGACAAACAACTCACATACCGCGAGCTGAATGAACGAGCCAACCAACTCGCGCATTACCTCCAAAAACTCGGCGTCAAGCCAGAAGTTTTGGTGGGAATTTGTGTCGAGCGATCGCTTGAGATGGCGATCGGCATTCTCGGTACTCTCAAAGCTGGGGGCGCTTATGTTCCGCTCGATCCAGGCTATCCCCCAGAGCGATTGGCTTTCATGTTAAAAGACGTTCAAACGCCTGTGCTGCTCACACAAAACCATCTGGTAGAAAAGCTGCCCTTCGCGGGAACGAGCGCGATTTGTCTGGATGCCGATTGGCAAGCCATCGCTCGACAAAGCGAAGAAAATCTCACCGTCGCAGTTACTGCTGAAAACCTAGCTTACGTCATCTATACGTCAGGATCGACTGGAAAGCCAAAGGGAGCTGCTAATACTCATAGAGGCATTTGCAATCGCTTGTTGTGGATGCAGGATGCCTACGAATTAACTGCAAGCGATCGTGTTTTGCAGAAAACACCCTTTAGCTTCGACGTATCAGTATGGGAATTATTCTGGCCGTTGCTGACAGGAGCGCGTCTAATCATAGCTCGACCAGAAGGCCATCGCGAGGGTTTTTATTTAGTGGAACTCATTGCTGAGCAGCAAATTACCACACTCCATTTCGTTCCCTCAATGCTGCAACTGTTCCTCGAAGAACCTGGACTCGATTGTTGTCACAGCATCAAGCGCGTCATCACCAGTGGCGAAGCGCTATCCTTTGAACTTCAGGAGCGCTTTTTTAACCGTTTGAATGCTGAATTGCACAATCTTTATGGCCCCACGGAAGCGGCTGTAGACGTAAGTTTTTGGGCTTGTACGCGCCAGCGCTATCCTGGAATTGTCCCCATCGGTCGCCCCATAGCCAACACGCAGCTTTACATCTTAGATCGCTATTTGCAACCTTTGCCAATTGGAGTGCCGGGGGAACTGCATATCGGTGGCGCAGGATTGGCTAGAGGCTATCTGAATCGTCCCGAATTAACGGCCCAGAAATTTATTCCAAATCCTTTTAGCAACTCACCCGACGCACGCCTTTACAAAACTGGCGACTTGGCGCGTTATTTGCCAGATGGAAATATCGAATACCTGGGGCGAATTGATAGCCAAGTGAAAATCCGGGGCTATCGCATCGAATTGGGAGAAATTGAGGAAACCCTGAGACAGCACTCCGCCGTGCGGGATGCTGTGGCGATCGCCCGCGATGACGGTTCGGGCAACAAGCGCTTAGTCGCTTATGTAGTGCTTAACCAAGACAAACTTCCAAGCATCAGCAACCTGCGCGGCTACCTGCAAGAAAAGCTGCCGGAATACATGGTGCCTGCTGCCTTCGTGATGCTAGAATCGCTGCCTCTAACTCCCAACGGCAAAGTCGATCGCCAAGCACTACCTGCACCCGATCGCGATCGCCCAGAACTCGAAGAGGCATTCGCCGCGCCTCGCACTGCTATTGAGAAAATTTTGGCAGAAATTTGGGCGCAAGTATTGGGGTTAGAACAAGTGGGAATTGACGACAATTTCTTTGAATTGGGCGGCGATTCTATCCTCAGCATTCAAGTCATTTCTAAAGCCAATCAAGCGGGGTTGCAGCTCACTCCAAAACAACTGTTTCAACACCAAACCATTGCACAGTTAGCCACCGTCGCCGATACAGCTCAAACCCAACAATCGGACCAGGGATTAATCACTGGCGAAGTTCCTCTGACACCGATTCAGCACTGGTTTTTTGAACAAAATCTCTCCGATCCGCACCACTGGAATCAGGCGGTGCTTTTAGAGCTGCAGCAACCTCTCGAACCTGCATTAATTGAGTCAGTTTTGCAAGAATTGCTGAAGCACCACGACGCGCTACGCCTGCGTTTTGTGCAAGGAGAATCTGGCTGGCTGCAGAATCTCGCCAATCCCGACGAGGTTGCTCCGTTTACCTGCATTGATTTGTCGTCGCTACCTCCAGAGGAACGAGAAGCCGCTTTCCAAACCGCCGCCACTCAGTTGCAAGTTAGTTTGAATTTGTCAGAGGGGCCATTACTTCGCGCTGCCCTATTTGACTTGGGCAAACATCAGCCAAATCGTTTGTTATTGGTCATTCATCACTTAGCGGTTGATGGGGTTTCGTGGCGAATTTTAATTGAGGATTTCCAGACAGCTTACGGGCAGATTAGCTGCGGCGAAACAGTCGCACTGCCGCCCAAAACAACCTCATTTAAGCAGTGGGCAGAACGCTTGCATGAGTGGGCGCGATCGCCCGAATTGCAGGGAGAGTTCGATTACTGGTTCGCCCTTTCTCACCAACCAACTTCTCGCTTGCCGGTGGATTTCCCAAACGCAGCCAATTTAGTTGCATCTGAAAAGACAGTATCCGTTGCTTTGAGTGTTGAAGAAACAAAACTGCTCCTGCAAGAAGTACCTGCCGCTTACCGCACTCAAATTAATGATGTATTGCTAACTGCTTTAGGTCAAGCATTTGAACGCTGGACAGGCAATAACTCACTGTTAGTTGACTTAGAAGGTCACGGGCGCGAAGATCTATTTGAAGGAGTAGATTTGTCGCGCACAATCGGCTGGTTCACAGCAGTTTTCCCCGTCCTGTTAAATTTAGAAAAACCTTCCGATCTAGGGGATGCCATCAAATCAGTGAAAGAGCAATTACGCGCAGTGCCAAATCGCGGTGTTGGCTTCGGTATTCAACGATATTTAAACCCAGAAACTGCTAAAACTTTGCACAAGTTGCCGCACGCTGAGGTAAGCTTTAACTATCTCGGACAGTTTGACCAAGTGCTGCCGAAATCTTCTTTGTTGATGCTGTCCTCCGAGCCTAGTGGATCCATCCGCAGCCCGCGCGGAAATCGGTGTTACCTCCTAGAAATTAACGGATTTATTGCCAGCAACAAGCTGCAATTAGATTGGACGTACAGCGAAAGCATTCACCGACGAGAAAGCATTGAAAATTTGGCAACGGGCTTTATAGAATCGCTGCGATCGCTAATTCAATACTGTCAGTCCCCCGACGCCGGCGGCTGCACTCCTTCTGACTTTGCAGAGTTTAAATGGAGCCAGTGGAGCCAGGACGATTTAGACAAAATTACCGCAATTTTGGGAGAGCTTTAATATGAGCAATGGCAATATCGAAGATTTTTATCCCCTCTCCCCAGCGCAGCAGGGCATTCTCTTTCATTCGCTTTACCAGCCCGAATCGGGCGTATATTTCGGGCAACTGCTGTGCGTCTTGCGCGGCGATCTCAATGTTTCTGCGTTTAGAAATAGTTGGCAAAAAGTGGTAGACAGGCATCCCATTTTGCGGACTTGTTTCCTGTGGGAAAAATTGAAGGAACCCGTGCAAGCGGTGCGTAAGCAGGCTGCATTATCTTGCCAGCAGATGGACTGGCGATCGCTCTCGGCCTCCGCACAACAACAGCAGCTAGAAACGTTCCTAAAAGCCGATCGAGAGCAGGGCTTTGACTTGACATCAGCTCCCTTAATTCGCATTGCACTGGCGCAGTTAGAAACAGATACTTTTCAGTTTATTTTGAGCCACCACCACTTAGTTTTAGATGGGTGGTCGCTGGCGATCGTTCTTGAGGAAGTTTTTGCATTTTATCAAGCCTTCTCTCAGGGCGAGGAATTGCACCTCAAACGCCCTCGCCCTTATCGGGATTACATCGCGTGGCTGCACCAGCAAGATTTATCTGCGGCTGAGTCATTTTGGCGGCAAACTCTCAAAGGTTTTGCAGCTCCAACTGCGATCGCCCGGGGCAATATTTTCGCGGGAAACCGTTTAGAAAGTAGTGGCGAACAGCAGGTGATATTTTCTGCAACAGCCACCGCCGCACTGCAATCTGCCGCGCGGCAGCATCAGCTAACATTAAATACCCTCGTACAGGCAGCTTGGGCGCTACTTTTGAGCCGATACAGCGGCGAGGAAGATGTGGTTTTTGGTACGGTTGTCTCCGGGCGACCGCCAGAGTTAATGGGTGCTGAATCGGTAGTGGGGCTGTTCGTAAATCCTCTGCCAGTGCGCGTAAAAATTGACCCACAGGATTTTGTTTTATCCTGCTTGAAAGAACTCCAAGCGCAACAAGTTGAGGCGCGGCAGTATGAGTACAGCCCCCTCGTTGAGGTGCAGGGGTGGAGCGAAGTTCCTCGGAGTTTGCCTCTATTTGAGAGTTTAGTCGTTTTTGAAAATTATCCTTCGGATGCTTCTTTGCAGGAGAAGATTCAAAACTTAAAAGTAGAGAATATTCGCTCCAGGGAAACAACGAATTATCCTCTAACGGTGATGGCAATGCCGGGTGCGGAATTGACGCTGAAAATTATTTTCGATCGTAGCTGCTTTGAGGACAGTGCGATCGCGCGGATGCTCGGACACCTGCAAACTTTACTGGAGGGAATGACTGCCAATCCTGAGGGCAAACTGTCAGAATTGCCCCTATTGAGCGCCGCCGAAGGCCAGCAATTACTTGTCCAGTGGAACGACACCCAAGCGGATTACCCCAAAAATTCCTCAATTCACGAATTATTTGCAGCGCAAACAGAGCGAACCCCAGATGCAGTGGCTGTAATCTGCGAAAATGAACAATTGACTTACCGCGAATTGAATGCCAAAGCCAACCAAATCGCACATTACCTGCAATCTCTCGGTGTAAAGCCCGAAGTTTTGGTGGGAATTTGCTTAGAGCGATCGCTGTCGATGCTGGTGGCCATTTTGGGCATTTTAAAAGTCGGTGCCGCTTACGTTCCCCTCGATCCTGCTTATCCCCAAGAACGCCGATCTTTCATGCTGGCCGATGCAAAAGTTCCGGTGCTTTTGACTCAAAAAAACCTCCTAGAAACCCTCCCCGAACACAGCGCTAAAGTCGTCTGTATCGACGCCGAATGGCAGGAAATTTCCCGCGAGAGCGATCGCAACCCCGCTGTTAAAGTGGAAGCCGATCGCCTCGCTTACGTCCTCTACACTTCCGGCTCCACAGGCACTCCCAAAGGCGTACTCGGCACCCACCGAGGCACAGTCAATCGCTGTTTTTGGAACCCCTACCCTTTTACCGAAGAAGATATTTTCTGTCAAAAAACGTCCTTAAATTTTGTCGATTCGGTTTGGGAAATCTTTGCTCCTTTGCTGCATGGGTTGCCAACTGTAATTGTTCCCGATCGGTCCGTCAAAGATATTAACCAATTCCTTCAAACCTTATCCAAGCAAAATGTAACGCGACTGGTGCTGGTTCCTTCTTTGTTGCGCGCTATCTTAGATTCCTTCCCTGATTTAGACAGGCGTTTGCCTCAATTAAAGTATTGGATTTGCAGCGGAGAAACTCTCCCGGTGGAACTAGGCCAGCAATTTCGAGAGCAGATGCCCCAGCGGGTATTAATCAATCTGTATGGCTCTTCTGAAGTAGCTGCAGACGTGACGTGGTACGATGCAACTCACTGTGTAGAAAAAGTGCCAATCGGTCGCCCGATCGCCAACACGCAAATTTATCTGCTCGATCGCAATTTGCAACCCGTTCCCATAGGAATTCCCGGCGACATTTACGTCGGCGGCGATGGATTGGCAAAAGGCTACTTAAACCGCCCCGACTTAACCTCGGAGAAATTCATTTCTAACCCGTTTGGGCAAGAAAAATTAGATTTTCTCGGTAATTCTCATCAAAAAGTTTTGTTCCAAACAGGCGATATCGGTTGTTACCTGCCGGATGGTAATATAGAATTTCTGGGCCGTGGCGATTGCCAAGTAAAAATTCGCGGTTTCCGCATCGAACTCGGAGAAATAGAGGCAGCACTTTCTCAACATTCTTCTGTATCCACCGCTGCTGTTTTGCTTCAGGAAAATGCACCGGGCAGTCAACGCCTAGTCGCTTACCTAGTTGCTAACTCAGAGTTCAGAAATCAGCAGCCAGAACTTATTTCCGAACTGCGCTCATTCTTGAAGCACAAACTGCCCGATTACATGGTGCCTTCAGCTTTTGTGCTATTAGAAGCGCTGCCACTAACGCCCAACGGAAAAATTGACCGCCTCGCCTTATCTCAAAGGTGCGATTACGTTTCTGATGAAACAGCCTTCACTGAGCCACAAACGCCTACAGAGGAGAAAATTGCTGAGATTTGGACTGCTATTTTAGGGCTAGAAAAAGTAGGAATTAACCAAAACTTTTTTGACCTAGGCGGTCACTCTCTGATGGCAACACAGTTAATATCGCGAGTGCGATCGTGCTTTGGGGTAGAGTTAGCGATGTGCGATTTTTTTGCCGCTCCCACCATTCGGAATTTAGCTGAACTAATCGAGGAAGAAATTCTGACAAACGCCGATTCTAACCAGATAGATAAATTGCTCGATTTATTAGAAAATAGTGAGGGAGAGTCAGCACAAACTGTGATGCTGACTGAGTAAACATCGGGTGGCTAAAAAAACACAAAAAGCCCTTTGCTCCTTAAGGGTTCGGTGGGGAATTGGAGATTTAAAAATCCCATTTAATATCCATTCCGGTTGTATCGGAATGATTAAACCGCAGAGGACACAGAGGATACAGAGAAAGGGAAGAGAGAGATGAAGAATTTCGATGCTAACGGATTTGATATAACAGGATAAATTCGCATGAATAAACTAACAGTAAAAGCCAAAAATTCTCAAGATGTAATGCAGCCATTAAAAGCCTCTGTTACCCCACTTGAAGAAAAGTTAATGGAGCTATTCAGTGCCTCAGAAAAGTCATTTTTGGCAGAAGAAGCAATGGAGGAGCGAATTTCGGCCCTAGTTCAAGACTTTTTGTACGCAAAAACCGCTAGTACAGATATTGACTTAGAGTTAATTATTCAGGAGTTTACGGAAAACAAAATTCCCGCCCTTCCTACAGATGTTGGGAATTATATCGATGATTTGGCCCAAACCCTCGTTGCCCATTCCATTCACACCTCTTCCCCCCGATATATCGGTCACATGACGAGCGCACTTCCCTATTTTGTGCGCCCGATCGCGAAGCTGTTAACCGCGATGAATCAAAATTTAGTCAAGATGGAAACAGCCAAAGTTTTAAGCCCCTGCGAGCGCCAGACTTTGGCAATGATGCACCGATTAATTTACGATTTTTCTGAGGATTTTTATAACCAGCACATTCAAAAAAATGAGAGCACGCTCGGTATCATGGTAACGGGCGGCACCCTAGCTAATATCACAGCTTTGTGGTGCGCTCGCAACGCTTCTTTAGGGCAAAAAAATAACTTTAGTGGCATTGAAAAAGAAGGCTTGTACGCAGCTTTAGAGTTTTACGGCTACAAGGGAATGGTGATAATCGGCTCCAATTTGATGCACTATTCTTTTGAAAAGGCTGCTGGTTTATTAGGCATTGGCGATCGCAATCTCCTAAAAGTCCCCACCGATTCCAATCACCGCATGGATTTGGCAGCGCTGCGCCAAACTGTAGCCGAATGTCGCGATCGCAACCTGCACATACTGGCAATTATCGGTATTGCAGGCAGCACCGATTCGGGAAGTATCGATCCGCTTCCAGAAATAGCCGCGATCGCGCAAGAAGCAAACGCTCACTTTCACGTCGATGCCGCTTGGGGTGGCCCCGTGCTTTTTTCCGAACGTCACCGGCACAAATTCGCAGGCATTGAACTAGCAGATTCCGTCACCATAGATGGACACAAACAAATGTATTTGCCAATGGGAATCGGTCTGGTTTTATTCCGCAATCCCCAAACCGCCAAAGTTATTGAAAAACACGCGCCCTACACGGTGCGAAAAGACTCCATCGATCTAGGCAAGCGCTCTCTCGAAGGCTCTCGACCAGGTGCGAGTTTGTTCTTGCAAGCCGCGTTGAATATCATCGGCCATCAAGGCTATGAGTTTTTGATAGATGCAGGCATCCATAAAACCCAGCACTTGGCCAATTTAATTCGGGAAAATCCAGCATTTGAATTGCTGCTCGAACCAGAAATTAATATTCTTTTATACCGCTACATTCCAGAAACCTTCAGGGAAAAAGCAGCCAAAAAACAACTAACCGAAGCAGACAACCACTTCATCAATCAATTTAACGAGCGCCTTCAGGAGGCCCAGCGGCGAGCCGGTTACACCTTCGTATCGCGAACAACCCTGCAAACCACCTGTTATGGCAAAACCATTCCCATTGTTGCTTTTCGAGTCGTCCTTGCCAACCCCCTCACCACTGAAGCAGATATCAATGTTGTTTTAAACGACCAGCTAAAAATAGCAGCAAAGCTTTCCTTAACTATCACAAACAGCAACCACTGCGAGGAGGTGAATTATGATGTCTACTAATCGTTCAGAACGACTGAAAAACCTCTCGCCCCAGAAGCGAGCGCTCCTCCTCAAAGCATTGGGCAAAGAGGCAGTACAAGCTGAGCAATCTAAGCGCATTCCCAGGCGATCGCAGCAACATTCTGCTCCCCTTTCTTTTGCCCAGCAACGGCTGTGGTTTCTCGATCGATTGTCTCCCGAAAACCCTGCCTACAACCTTCCTGCTGCTGTGCGTTTGCAAGGGCAATTGAATTTGTCAGCACTGCAACAAACACTCAATGAGATTGTCAGGCGTCACGAAGTTTTACGGACTGCTTTTGGAGAAGTAGACGGGGAACCTGTTCAACTGATTTCTCCTTCCTTGGATTTCGCTTTGTCGGTGGTAAACTTGCAACATTTACCAGAAACGGAGCAGCAAGCTGAAATTGAGCAGCGTACTCTTGAAGAAACCCAACGCCCCTTTGACTTAACGCGATCGCCCTTACTGCGGGGCACTTTGCTGCAACTTGGTCCGGCAGAATATGTGTTGCTGCTGACGATACACCACATTATTTCTGATGGTTGGTCTATGGGCGTGTTGGTGCGAGAAGTAGCCGCACTTTATGAAGCTTTTTCGACTGACAAACCCTCTGGGCTGCCCGAACTTGCCGTACAGTATGCCGACTTCGCCAGTTGGCAGCGGCAGCATTTCCACGGAGAGAAATTAGAAAAACAGCTCGCTTATTGGAAACAGCAATTGGGAGGCGGTTTAGCTGTGCTGCCAACAGATAGGCCGCGCTTTCCCGTGCAAACTTTCCGAGGGTCGCAGCAATCTTTTGTGATTTCTGCTTTTTTAACCCAAAGGCTGAAAACGCTCGCCCAGCAACAAGATGTCACCCTATTTATGACGTTGTTGGCAGCATTTCAATCCTTGCTATCCTGCCAAATTCAGCAGGATAACCTCGCTATTGGCTCTCCCATTGCCAATCGCACCCGCATTGAATTAGAGCAACTGATTGGATTTTTTGTCAATACTTTAGTGCTGCGAATTGACACCGCAGGCAATCCAACTTTCCGCGAACTACTCGATCGAACACGCGAGGCAGCTTTAGGAGCTTACGCTCACCCGGATGTCCCTTTTGAAAAGCTTGTGGAGGAATTGCAGCCGGAGCGAAATCTCAGCTACAACCCGCTGTTTCAAGTGTGGTTTGTACTCCAGAATGCACCCATGCCACCCCTGGAGTTAGCTGGTTTGACCTTGAGCATTCTGGAATTCGATGTCGGTATGTCGAGACACGACTTAAGCCTCACTCTCTGGGAGATTTCAGAAGGGATTCAAGGCTTATTTGAGTACAAAACAGACTTATTTGAGGCTGCGACCATTGCCCGAATGGTGAGAGGTTTCCAAACCCTCCTCAACCAGGTAGTCATCCAGCCCGATATCAAGATCGACGACTTGGCAAAAATTCTTGCTGAAGCAGAAAAGCAGCACCAAATCGAGCAGCACAAACAAATTCATCTTTCGGGAATTCAAAAATTAAAAATGGCTAAACGCCAAGTTATGAAAAGTTTAAAATGATGGCTCATATCAAATCTGTTAGCATCGGAATTATTCCTATCTCTCTTCTCGACATCTGCGTGAATCAGCGTCAATCCCTTGTCATCTGCGGTGAAGAAGTTCTCTTTTTTTGACCGCAGATACAGGCAGATTAACACAGATTAACGCAGATGAATTAGATGGATTCCGGTTGCACCATCTGTGATTGTTGACTGTTGACTGAATTTTACTATGCCGGTGCTACGGGAAAAAGGGATAAAATCCTCACCAAAGCAAAAACTATGACAAATACAGAAACAAAGAATCTCAATTCCCAAAAGTTAGGATCGGCTAGGCGAAAAGCCGTCAGCCTGTCCTCAGAGGAATTAGTCAAAACCGCCTACCTCCAGCCCGAAAACCTTCTACCTCTAGTTGTTCAGCCAACAGTAGAAAAATTAAATCTCGCAGGTTGGGCACAGAACAATCGCTCATCAATTCAAACGCAGTTATGGAAGCACGGAGGAATACTTTTTCGAGGCTTTGAAGTCGGCGGGGTGAATGGTTTCGAGCAGTTTATTCAAACTCTTGCTGGCGACTTGTTGGAATATTCTTTTCGCTCGACTCCGCGCAGCCTGGTAAGCGGAAATATTTACACTTCCACCGAGTATCCTGCCGAGCAATTCATCCCCCTGCACAATGAAATGGCTTATTCTCGAAATTGGCCGCTGAAAATCGCTTTTTTCTGCGTCAAGAAAGCCGAACAGGGAGGAGAAACTCCAATTGCTAACAGCCGCAAAGTGTTTGAAAGCCTGGATTCAAAGATTAAAGAAAAGTTTGCCCAAAAAAAGGTTATGTATGTGCGAAATTACGGCGGTGGCGTAGATTTACCCTGGCAAAATGTCTTCAATACTGATAGCAAAATTGAGGTAGAAGAGTATTGCCAAAAAGCGGGAATTGAGTTAGAATGGAAAGGTGGCGAGCGCTTGAGAACTCGGCAAATATGTCAAGCTGTCGCCCAGCACCCACAAACGCAGGAAATGGTGTGGTTTAATCAAGCTCACCTCTTCCACATTTCCCATCTCGAACCCGCCGTTCGCAAACAGCTTTTAACTTCTTTTAAGCAGGAAGATTTACCCCGCAATGCTTATTACGGCGATGGCTCGCCCATTGAAGATTTTATATTAGACGAAATTCGTCGCTGCTATCAGCAAGAAACGATTGTTTTCCCTTGGGAAGAAGGAGATGTCTTGCTGTTAGATAATATGCTAGCCGCGCACGGACGCACCCCATTTTCTGGTTCGCGTCGGGTTGTTGTCGGGATGGCAGAAGCGTTTAGCTGTCAAGATATTTAGGCTTATTAAAGGAACTTTAGAAATGCAAAACGAAACAATCGAAGGGTTTAGACTCTCTCCACAGCAACGGCATCTGTGGGGGTTACAGCAAAATAAAAGCCAACAGACTTATCGCGTTCGAGGTGCAATTTTAATTACCGGAAATCTCGACAAAGAGATGCTTAAAAAGGCGCTGCAAAATGTCGTAAATCGGCACGAAATCCTGCGTACTAGCTTTCACTGCTTGCCTGGGATGACACTGCCCCTGCAAGCGATCGCCAGCACTGGTGAAGTTCCTATCTCGGAACACAATCTGAGGGGTTTGTCTCCAGAAGAACAAGAAGCTAAAATCGCAGCGCTTTTTCAGCAACTAAGTCTGCTTCCTTTTGATTTTGAGCGCGGCCCACTTTGGCATCTCTCTTTAGTCACTCTGGCGCAAAACAAGCACCTATTGCTGGCGAACTTCTCTGCCTTAATTGCAGATAGCGTCACCCTGAAAAATTTTACCCGCGAACTCAGTCTTTCCTACTCAGCCTGCGCGTGCGGGGAAGAGTTCTCTGATGAGTCAATGCAATATGCCGATATTGCTGAGTGGCAAAATGAGTTACTCGAATCAGAAGAAATGGCAATCGGCAAAGAATACTGGCGAAAGCTGAACATTGAATCTTTGGATTTATTAACGCTTCCTTGGGAAAAGAAGAATTCAGAAGCGGAATTTAAGCCGCTAGTAGAAAGGGTGGAAATTCGTGGTGATTTGTTGAACAGCCTGGAAGCGATCGCCCCAAAGCACAAAAGCGATATTTCTGCCTTCCTGCTGACTTGCTGGCAAATTCTCATTTGGCGGCTTACCAGAGAGCCAAACGCGATAATCGGCGTAGCGATTGACGGCAGAAAATATGAAGAATTAGAACACTCTCTGGGGCTGCTGTGCAAATACTTACCCCTACGATGCCCAGTGCAAGACGAGTTAAATTTCTCACAAGTGAGGCAGCAAGTTGAGCTTAATCTCAACGAGATGTACAACTGGCAAGAATATTTTAGCTGGGAAGAAATCTTAGAAAACGAAAAAAGCAGCAGCTTTTGGCCCGTCTGCTTTGAGTTCCAAGGAGAGCCTAAGAACTATGATAATTCAGGCGTTTCATTTTCCCTTGTTCGGCAAGATGCCTGCCTAGAGCCATTCAAACTCAAGCTCTCCTGCCTTCGCCTGTGCAATTCCATAAGCGCTGAATTTCACTATGATTCCGCTTTATTTGCTGCGGCAGATATAAAGCGCTTGTCAGAACACTTTCAGGCGCTCTTAGAAAGCATAGTCAAAAATCCCGAAGTCGCTATCAGTCAGGTAGATATACTGAGCGATCGCGATCGGCTGCAATTTCTCATTGACTTTAACCAAACTCAAAAAAATTACCCGAAAAATAAATGCGTTCATCAGCTTTTTGAAGAACAAGCAGAACGCAACCCAGACAACATTGCCGTCATCTTTGAAAGTGAAAAAATCACCTACCGAGAACTCAACGATCGCGCCAATCAACTCGCCCATCACCTGCAAAACTTGGGAGTTGAGCCAGAGGTCGTTGTTGGCATTTGCCTCGATCGCTCCTTAGAAACAATCGTAGGAATGCTGGGCGTACTCAAAGCCGGTGGCGCCTATTTACCCATCGATCCAACGACCCCAATAGAGCGCAAAGCGCTAATGCTAGAAGACGCTCAGGTGAAGGTTTTGCTCGTACAACAGCGGCTCATCGAAAGCTTGCCGAAAACTCAGGCAAATATTGTTTGCATCGATACAGACATTCCCACTGTTTCTGCATCTTACACCGATCGCGCCTCTTCTGACAATTTAGCTTACGTCATCTATACTTCCGGTTCCACTGGCATCCCCAAAGGAGTCGCGATCGAGCACCGGCAACTGCTCAATTACCTGCACAGCATTCAGGAAAAATTAAACCTACCAGCCGATGCCAGTTTTGCTACCGTTTCCACCTTCGCCGCCGACTTAGGAAACACAGCGATTTTCCCCGCCCTTTGTTTCGGCGGTTGCCTGCATATTATCTCCCAAGAACGCGCCACCGATCCAGAGGCACTGGGTGAATATTTCTGCCGCAATCCCATCGACTGCCTCAAAATAGTTCCCTCTCACCTAGCCGCCCTTTTAAATTCCTCTCAACCCCAGTCAATTTTGCCTGGTAAACGGCTTATTTTAGGAGGTGAATCTGCCAACTGGAGCTTAATTAAAACACTTCGCAATCTTGCTCCCAGTTGCTCAGTATTCAATCACTACGGACCAACAGAAACAACTGTAGGTGTCCTGACTTATCAAGTCGAATTTGATAAAATTGGGTGCGATTTTGACACAGTTCCACTCGGTGTTCCGATTGCCAACACTCAGATTTATATCTTGGATTCTTACTTGCAGTCGGTGCCGATAGGCGTACCTGGTGAACTGTACATCGGCGGTGATAATTTGGCACGCGGATATCTTAACCGCCCTGAATTAACCGCAGAAAAATTTATTCCCAATCCATTTGACACGCAAGCAAAGACGCGACTGTACAAAACCGGCGACTTGGCTCGCTATTTGCCAGACGGAAACATCGAATTTATTGGGCGAATTGACGGCCAAGTAAAAATTCGCGGTTTCCGCATTGAATTGGGAGAAATTGAGGCGGTGCTGGGGCAACATCCAGATATCGCGCAGGCTGTAGTTGTGGCGCCAGAAGACGAGATGGCACAAAAGCGCCTCGTGGCTTATTTGATTTCCGAGCAGAAACAAGCACCTACCCACAAGGAAATTCGCAATTTTTTAACGTCAAAATTGCCGGAGTACATGGTGCCTTCTGCTTTTGTGATACTCAAAAGTTTTCCTTTAACTTCTAACGGAAAAGTAGACCGACGAGCACTGCCCGCACCTGATGCAATGCGACCAGAGTTGACAGGAAACTTTGTCGCGCCTCGCACAAATATCGAGGAAGTTTTAGCCGCTATCTGGGCAGAAGTTCTCAAAATTGAAAAAGTCGGCATTTACGACAACTTTTTTGAATTAGGAGGGCATTCCCTATTAGCAACTCAAGTAATTTCCCGAGTGCGCCAAGCATTTCAGGTCGAGTTGCCTTTGCACCGTTTATTTGAGTCGGCCACTGTCGCCGACTTTGCAGTAGCGATCGCGCAAAAGCAAGCCGAACAAACAGACAGTGAAATGCTAGCGAGGGTGTTAGCAGACCTCGATCAACTGTCAGAAGCAGAAATTCAGGAAATTCTCGCCCAACAAGGAGTCAGCAAATGAGTGATTTAATCGAACGCATCGCGGCTCTTTCTCCCCAAAAGCGCGAGTTGCTGTTGCAGCGGATCAACCATAAAAAAGAAAACGTTTCGCTACAAAAAATTCTGCCTCAAAGCCGAGAGTCTAACACTTTTCCTCTGTCGTTTGCTCAACAGCGGTTGTGGTTTTTTGAGCAACTAACTCCAGGCAACTTTACCTACCACATCGTCGCCGGCGTGCGTTTGACGGGAACACTCGACGTGATCGCCCTCGATCGCAGTCTCAACGAACTTGTCAAGCGTCATGAAGTTTTGCGAACGGCTTTTAAGACAATAAACGGGCAACCCGTTCAGGCGATCGCTTCAAATTTGGAATTGAAAATTTTAGAAAGAGATTTGCGAGGTCTTCCTGAAACTGAACGATCTCGCGAAGTTGAACGGTTAATCGCCGCAGAAGCTGAGCAAGCTTTCGACCTGTCACAAGCACCCTTATTGCGTGCCCAATTGCTGCACTTGAGCGATTCAAACTGGGTGCTGCTATTGAGTACGCACCACATCATTTCCGATGCCTGGTCAATGGGAATATTCATCCAGGAACTCGCCACGTTTTATCAAGTTTTTTGCACTGGCGAACCTTCTCCCCTTCCCGAACTGTCGGTACAGTACGCAGACTTTGCAAGTTGGCAGCGCCAGTGGTTGCAGGGAGAAGTTTTAGAGACGCAGCTTGCTTACTGGAAAAAACAGCTTGGAGGCAATCTCCCGGTACTAAATTTGCCAACCGATCGCCCCCGCTCAGCAGTACAAACCTTCCGAGGTGCGGTGCATAAATTCACCATTCCCAAGGCACTCGCAGAGGAAATCGCCCAATTAAGTCAGCGGGAAAAAGCTACTTTATTTATGACCCTACTGGCAGCGTTTAAGACATTGCTCTATCGCTACACCGGGCAAGAAGATATTTTAGTAGGCTCCCCCATTGCTAACCGCAACCGACGCGAAATCGAGGAAGTAATTGGCTTATTTGCTAACACCTTAGTTTTCCGCACCAATCTGTCGAGCAACCCGACTTTTAAAGAGTTACTGGGGAGCGTGCGAGAAGTAGCTCTCGGCGCGTATAACCACCAGGATTTGCCCTTCGAGAAACTGGTAGAAATCCTACAGCCCGAACGAGATTTAAGTCATAATCCGCTATTTCAGGTGTTGTTTTCTCTGCGAAATGTTCGGACGCCGCAGATAAAATTGCCAGGAGTGACGTTGAGCAGTTTGGAAATAGAACAGAAAACGGCGAGATTAGATTTAGCGCTTGACCTGGAGGAAGGATTAGAGGGTATTAATGGAACGCTTGAGTATAGCGAAGATTTGTTTGACGCTAGCACTGCACGACGGATAGCCGGACATTTTCTAACCTTACTAGAAAGTATAGCTGCCAATCCCGAACAGCGCATTTCAAATTTGCAAATATTGACGAAACCTGAACAGCAGCAACTGCTGTTTGAGTGGAACAATACTCAATCGAGTTTTCCGCAAGATAAGTGCATACATGAACTATTTGAAGCGCAGGCAGAGCGGACGCCCGATGCGATCGCTGTCGTCTTTAAAAATGAATATCTGACTTACCGGGAACTGAACAAAAAAGCAAATAACCTCGCAAGTTACTTGCAAAAAATCGGTGTTAACCCAGAAGTTTTGGTGGGAATTTATGTCGATCGCTCCCTAGAAATGATGGTAGGGTTTCTCGGCATTCTCAAGGCTGGTGGCGCTTATGTTCCCCTCGATCCAGCGTATCCACCAGAGCGCCTAGGATTCATGCTGGAAGACGCGAAAATTTCAGTGTTACTCACTCAGAAAAAGCTATTAGAAACCCTACCCAAAAATAGCGCCTCCCTCGTGTTTCTGGATGCAGATAGGGAAGGCATATCGAGCTGCGACGAGCCAGTCGTGGGTTTACAAAATTCGTCCAGTTTAGCCTATGTCATCTATACTTCAGGCTCAACAGGTAAACCCAAAGGAGTGCAAATTTCCCACGCCTCTGTCGTTAACTTCTTGAGTTCTATGCGCCAACAACTGGCGATCGCAGACGGCGATGTTTGGCTAGCAGTAACATCCTTATCTTTTGACATTGCAGCGCTGGAACTGTTCCTGCCTATTACAACAGGTTCTCGCGTTGTTGTAGCCAGCCGAGAAGTGGCATCTAACGGCGAAAAGCTTTTAGAAACATTAACAAATTCTGGCGCAACCATTATGCAAGCTACTCCAGCCAGTTGGAAAATGCTTTTAGCAGCAGGATGGCAGGGAAACAATCAATTAAAAATACTGTGCGGGGGAGAAGCTTTACCCCGACACCTCGCCAATCAGTTGCTTTTGCGCGGCGCTTCTGTATGGAATTTATACGGCCCTACAGAAACCACGATCTGGTCTACTCTCTATCAGGTCGATCGCAAAGATGAATCAGTTTCCATCGGTCGCCCGATCGCTAACACTCAAATTTTCATATTAGACCGCTATTTAATGCCGGTTCCCGTTGGCGTATTTGGCGAACTGCACATCGGCGGTGCCGGCTTATCTAGAGGCTACCTAAACCGACCGGAACTGACCGCAGAGAAGTTTATTCCTAACCCCTTTGTAGAAGACCCAATTCATGCTTCATTCATCCTTAATTCTTCATCGTTTATTCTTTCAGAACGCCTCTATAAAACCGGAGACTTGGCTCGCTATCTCCCAGATGGAAACATTGAATTTATGGGGCGCAGCGACCACCAGGTGAAAGTTCGCGGATTTCGCATCGAATTAGGCGAAATTGAAGCGGTACTCAGCCAATACCCAGCCGTGCGAGAAGCGATCGCACTGGTTCGAGAGGACAATCCGGGCGACAAGCGTTTAGTAGCTTATATCGTTGCTAACTCAGAACTCCGGGGCGGACACGGGGACACCGATCCTACGCATTCAGAATTTATTAATCACTTGCGCGTCTTTCTCAAACAAAAACTGCCGCAGTACATGATGCCGTCAGCGTTTGTGCTGCTGGAAGCAATGCCTTTAACGCCTAACGGAAAAATTGATCGGCGATCGCTAAGAGCACCTGACACAAACACAGCGGAATTCGAGAGCAATTATGCCGAGCCTCGAACTCCCGACGAGCAATTAATAGCAGAAATTTGGGCTGAAGTTCTCGGTTTAGAGCGAGTGGGAATTCACGATAACTTCTTTGAATTGGGAGGGCATTCATTGCTGGCTACTCAGGCGATTTCTCGCCTGCGAGAAGCTTTTCAAGTTGAAGTACCCTTGCGCTCTCTTTTTGAATCGCCTACCGTCGCAACTTTCACCGAAAGCCTCTTGCAATATCGCGCCGAGCAAAAACTGAAAGCACCCCCCATCAAGCGGGCGTCAAGGCAGGAAGAATTACCCCTTTCTTTTGCACAACAAAGACTGTGGTTTCTCGACCAATTGCAGCCGGGGAATCCTGCCTATAATATCCCAGCAGCCGTGCGCTTGAAGGGGGCGCTCAATGTAGCCGTTCTAGAGCAAACTTTTCAGGAGATTATCAAGCGACACGAAGCATTGCGGACAACTTTTAATTCGGTGGAAGGACGACCCGCTCAGGTTATTATTTCATCTTTTAAATTCACATTGCCGATCGTAAACTTAAGAGAGTTATCGCAAGCTGAACGAGAAGCCGAGGCAATGCGACTTGCCGCTGAAGAAGCGCGACAGCCTTTTGACCTAACAAAATGGCCGTTACTGCGCGTCACATTGTTACATCTTGACGAGACAGAATACCTGCTGTTAGTGACAGTACACCACATCGTAGCTGATGGCTGGTCGATGGGGGTACTTGTGCGGGAAGTGGCGGCGCTTTATGAAGCTTTCAGCAGTGGCAAACCTTCTCCCCTACCCGAACTTTCTGTACAGTACGCAGACTATGCTGTTTGGCAAATAAACTGGCTGCATGGCGAAGTTCTGGAAGCAAAACTCGCTGACTGGAAGCAGCAGTTGGGTCAAATTTTGCCCCCGCTGCAATTGCCAGCAAAACAACCGCGTTCTGCTGTTTCTAGCGATCGAGCTGAAATTCAAAATTTCCAGCTCGATCGGCAAGTTTCAGAAGCCCTAAACGCACTCAGTAGGCAACAAAATGTCACCTTATTTATGACCTTGTTGGCAGCACTTCAAACGCTGCTTTATCGCTACACAAATCAAGAAGATATTGTCGTCGGTACTGACCTGGCAAACCGCACACAAGTTGAGACTGAAGCTTTAATTGGTTTCTTTGTCAATATCCTCGTCTTGCGAACCGATATGCGCGGCAATCCTACATTCCGTCAATTGCTCGATCGAGTCCGCGAGGTGACATTAAAAGCTTACACTCACCAAGATTTGCCCTTCGACAAACTGGTAGAAGAACTGCGTCCCGATCGCATTCTGAGCCAAACACCGCTCTTTCAAGTTTTATTCGTCATGCAAAATGCGCCTATGCCGAATTTAGAAATGGCGGGTTTAACTTTAATCCCGGTTGAAATTGATAGCGGCACGGCTAAATTTGATTTGGCGCTATTTGTGTCGGAAACAGAGACAGGAATTGTCGGCAGTTGGAAGTATAATTCCGACCTATTTGACAGAGAGACGATCGCTCAAATGTCAAATCGCTTTGAAACCCTCCTCGGCAGCATTGTGGCGCAGCCTGACAGTCGTTTGAACACTTTAGAAATTCTCACAGAAGCCCAGAAGCAGAAACAAGCCATGCAAGAATTAAAGCGTGAAAAAAGCAATTTTAGTAAGTTCAAAAGCGTCAAGCCGAAGCCAGTGGCATTACCGCAAGGCGAATTGATAAAAACCGAGTACCTGCAGCCCGACGAACTCTTTCCTTTAGTGGCAAAACCCGCAGTAGCCGATGTCGATCTCGCAGACTGGGCGAAAAATAACCGCGAATTTATAGAGGCAAAATTGCTGCAGCATGGAGGGATTCTTTTTCGAGGGTTCATCGGCCCTGTGGTTTCCGCATTCGAGCAGTTTGCACTCTCAATTTGTTCGGAATTATTTGGGGAGTACGGGGATTTGCCACGCGAAGGAGTTAGCGGAAAAGTTTACGGTTCAACTCCTTACCCAGCAGATAAAGCTATCTTATTTCACAGCGAGAGTTCGCACCTGCACCGCTGGCCGATGAAAATCTGGTTTTTCTGCGTTCAGCCAGCGCAACAAGGCGGAGAAACGCCGATTGTTGACTGCCGTAAAATTTACCAGTTGCTAGACCCGAAACTCAGAGAAAAATTTGCCCAAAAGCAAATTATGTACGTCCGCAACTACACAGACGGACTGGATGTAAGCTGGAAAGATTTTTTCCAAACAGAAGACAAATCCCTGGTTGAGGAATACTGTCGGCAAGCTGGGATGGAATTTGAGTGGAAAGCAGGAAATAATTTGAGAACCCGCAAAATTCGCCCCGCAATTGCCAAGCACCCAAAAACCAAAGAGATGGTATTTTTCAATCAACTTCCCTTGCACCACATTTCCTGCTTAGATGCGGCAACCCGCGCTTCCTTGCTCTCTGTTTTTGGAGAAGAGAACCTCCCCCGCAATGTCTATTACGGCGACGGCACTCCTATTGAAGACTCGGTAATCGGAGAAATTCAGGCAGTCTATCAGCAGGCAACCGTTAGTTTTCCTTGGGAAGCTGGCGACATATTAATGTTAGATAATATGTTGGCAGCTCACAGCCGCAATCCATTTGTCGGGTCGCGCAAAATTGTGGTAGCGATGGGCGAAATGATCCGTGAAGCAGAGATTTAAAAGCTGATTTTTCTCTCGAA
Source organism: Microcoleus sp. K1-B1 (assembly GCF_036704705.1). Classification (NCBI taxonomy): domain Bacteria; kingdom Bacillati; phylum Cyanobacteriota; class Cyanophyceae; order Oscillatoriales; family Microcoleaceae; genus Microcoleus; species Microcoleus sp. K1-B1. The sequence goes on from NZ_JAUBSH010000002.1 coordinate 84,082, forward strand.
AATTCGGCTAAATCTGACTCTGGTATGAATTTATAATTGCCAGTAGCCGCCACTTCAACGCCTTCCCCATAGTCTGTTTTAAATGAGATGTTGCACCATTCTCAATTACTTGTTTAGGAACAGGCTTTTCGGCCTGTTCCACAAGAGAAAAATTTTATTGTGGAACAGGCCGAAAAGCCTGTTCTTGACAATGGTACAAGATCTGAGTTTTAACAGACTTGAGCTATAAGCTTTGGACTTAAGTCCCTGGCGATCCTAAAACATAAAGCAATATAACCAATGCAAACCATTAATGGATTTCGGCTTTCTCCTCAACAAAAATATCTGTGGCTGTTGCAACAAGATAGTCCCGCTTATCGCGCTCAATGTGCGATTTTAATCGAGGGCAATCTCCAAGCAAATGCCTTAAAAAAAGCGCTGCAAAAAGTCAGCGATCGCCACGAAATTCTGCGGACGAGCTTTCAGCGACGTTCTGGGATTAAATTTCCGATTCAAGTCATCGGCGATCGCAGTTTAATTTCCTGGCAGAGTGTTAATCTCGAATGCTTGACCCCGCCAGAACAAGCGGCTAAACTCCATGAAATTTTTCAAAACGAAAAGCGGTCAGATTTCAACTTTGAGCAAAATCCAATTTGGCGCTTATCCTTAATTTCTCTATCAGCAAACAGGCACATTTTGCTTGTCAGCTTGCCTTCCCTGTGCGCCGATTCCCGCACCATCAAAAATCTAATTCGAGAAATTAGCCAGTGTTATGCAGCGTGCTTGCAAGGTGAGGAACTGGCCGACGAAGTGGTGCAATATGTCCAATATTCGGAATGGCAGAATGAATTGATTGAGGATGAAGAGGCGGCAGAGGGCAAAAAATATTGGACCGATCGAGATTACTCGGCCCTAGCGAGTTTAAAATTGCCTTTTGAAAATAAAAATAGCAGCGCGTCCGATCCATTTGAACCGAAATTTTTTGAGGTTAAAATAGAACTGAGTTTACTAGAAGAAATAGAAGCGATCGCCCGCCGCTACAAGACCTCAATATCTGCTTTCTTTCTAGCTTGCTGGAAAACCTTGCTCTGGCGGCGGTTGGGAAAGGCAGAAATCATTATTGGCACCGCCTTCGACAATCGCAAATATGAAGAATTAGAGCCAGCACTCGGTCTATTTGCCAAGTTTTTACCGCTTCGCAGCCAACTGCAAGAAAATTTTACCTTTCAGGAATTATGGCAGGAAATCCAGCAATCCCAAAGCGAGGCTTATAAATGGCAGGAATATTTCAACCGGGAAGATATAAACGGGTCGCCTGGATTTCCATTTTGTTTTGAGTTTGAGGAACAACTAGAAAAGTATGCGGCGGCTGGCGTAGATTTTTCAATTTACCAGCAATATGTCTGCGGCGATCGCTTCAAAGTTAAACTCTCCTGCGCGCGCCGAGAGGATGCTCTCATCGCTGAGTTTCACTACGATCCAACCTTGATAGGGGAACCAGCGATCCAATGTTTAGCAGAGCAATTCTACACCTTAATAAAAAGTGCAGCTAATCACCCAGAAACCGCTCTCGGCGAGTTGGAAATTCTGAGCGAGATCGCCCGCCACCAAGTCTTATTTGAGTTCAACAAAACACAGAAAGATTACCCAAAAGACAAGTGCATTCACCAGCTATTTGAGCAACAAGTGGAGCGCGTACCAGATCGCCTTGCGGTTGTCTGTGAAAATCAGCAACTCACTTACCGGGAACTCAACGACCGCGCCAACCAAATCGCTCATTACCTACAACAATTAGGAGTTAAATCCGAAGGATTAGTGGGAATTTGTGCAGAGCGATCTGTGGATGCGATCGCCGGACTGCTCGGCATTCTCAAAGCAGGCGGCGCGTACTTGGCACTCGATCCGGCCATGCCAAAAGAGCGCCTCGCCTTGATGTTGCAGGATGCAGGAGTGGCAGTGCTATTAACGCAACAACAGCTAATCGAAAACTTGCCCAAAACTCAGGCAAAAATCCTTTGCTTAGACGCAGAAATTCCCTCTGTCTCCCCCTCTCCCTCTCCACCTCTCTCTCCTGAAAATTTAGCTTATGTCATTTACACTTCCGGTTCCACTGGCACGCCAAAGGGAGTGGCAATTGAACACCGATCGCTCGTCAATTACCTCTACAGCATTCAGGAACGGCTAAACCTGCCATCAGGTGCCAGTTTCGCAACCGTTTCTACCTTGGCAGCCGACTTAGGAAATACAGTAATTTTTCCAGCTTTATGTACGGGAGGAAGCCTTCACATAATTTCCCAGGAACGCGCCACCGATCCAGAGGCGATCGCTGCTTACTTTCAGCAGCATTCCATTGACTGTCTCAAAATCGTTCCCTCCCATCTAAAAGCTTTATTAACTGCTTCCGATCCGGCGCAGGTTTTGCCGAAAAAGCGATTAATCCTTGGCGGCGAAGCCTTAAGTTGGAATTTGCTCGAAACTATTCAGAAATACGCCCCAGACTGTTCAGTATTCAACCATTACGGGCCAACAGAAGCAACCGTAGGCGTGCTGGCTTATCCGATCGAAGACCGAGAAAATTGCATTTCTGAGACAGTTCCTCTCGGTCGCCCTATCAATAACGCGCAGATTTATTTACTTGATTCGCACTTGCAGCCAGTTGCCATTGGCATGTCCGGCGAGTTATACATCGGCGGTCTTTCTTTAGCTCGCGGCTATCTAAACCAACCCCACTTAACAGAAGAAAAATTCATCCTCAACCCCTTCGACGCCGAACCAGGAGCGCGTCTGTATAAAACCGGAGATTTGGCTCGGTATTTGCCGGACGGAAATATTGAGTTTTTAGGGCGGATCGACAGCCAAGTTAAACTGCGAGGGTTCCGCATTGAATTGGGGGAAATAGAAGCAGCGCTATCTCAACATTCCGCTGTGCGCGAAGCAGTAGTTTTGCTACTGGAAAATGAACCGGGGAATCAGCGCTTAGTGGCCTATGTTGTACCCGCGAGGGAATCAGCGATCGCTATTAACGAGCTGCGGTCATTTTTAAAAGAAAAACTGCCCGACTACATGGTTCCTTCTGCTTTTGTCGTACTGAAAGCATTGCCCCTCACGGCTAATGGCAAAATAGACCGGCGGGCGCTGCCAGCGCCGGAGGCAACGAGAGCCGATTTAGCAGATACTTTTGTCGCTCCTAGCACTCCCATTGAGAAAATGCTGGCTGAGATTTGGGCCCAGCTCCTAGGGTTGGAAAAAGTGGGAATTTATGACAGTTTCTTTGATTTGGGCGGACATTCATTACTGATTACTCAGTTGCTAGCAAAGGTAAGAGATTCTTTCCAAAAGGAATTGCCCTTGCGCCGTTTCTTTGAAGCGCCTACCATCGCTGCTTTAGCAAAGAATATTGAGGTGAAGCATGGGGCGGATTCGGCGGGCGATCGCACTGCAAGTTTCGATATTAACGCTGAAGTTGTTTTAGATCCGGCAATTCGCCCTGCAACTCCATTGAGCGAGCCAAAAACTGAACCAGCTTGCATTCTCTTAACAGGGGCGACGGGCTTTTTGGGAGCCTTTTTACTCCGCGACCTCTTGCAACAAACTCAAGCAGAAATTTATTGCCTAGTCCGTTCTGCCGATGGAGAATCAGGCAAAAAGCGGATTCAAAGCAGCCTCGAATCCTATTTAATTTGGGATGAAAGCAGCAGCGATCGCATTATCCCAATTACTGGAGATTTGTCTCAACCACTTTTGGGGCTTTCCGAGGATCAGTTCCGAGTTTTAGGCAGTAAAATTGATGTCATTTACCACAATGGCGCGTTTGTCAAGTTTACTTATCCCTACTCGGTTCTCAAACCCGCTAACATTTTGGGGACGCAGGAAGTTCTGAGATTGGCGAGTCAAAGTAAGCTAAAACCAGTGCATTTAATTTCTACGATTTCCGTTTTCTCGGCAATTGGAGAATCTGGGATTAAGGTGGTGCGAGAGGATGACGAACTCACTCCGGGAGAGGGTCTAAAAGGCGCTTACACTCAGACTAAATGGGTGGCAGAAAAGTTAGTAGAGGTCGCGCGCGATCGCGGAATTCCTGTTAGCATTTACAGGCCAGGTCGCATTTCTGGGGACAGCAAAACAGGGGCCTGCAATCCCAGCGATTTACTGTACAGGTTAATCGCTGGTTGCGTGCAACTTGGATGTGCGCCCGATGGTGATAAGCTGATGAATGTAGCGCCTGTTGACTATGTGAGCCGAGCGATCGTTCATCTTTCGAGGCAAAAAGAATTGCTCGGAAAGACTTTTCATTTAGTCAACCCTCAGTCTTTTCAGATGAGTGAATTGCTTGGCTGGATTTGCTCAATGGGTTATCCAATCAAACGAGTTTCTTCTGAGGCTTGGCAAGCAGAAATAATCAATCGCGCTGGATATTCTCCTGAAAATGCGTTGTATCCGCTTGTCGGTCTTTTTTCCGAAAAAGTTTCGGACGCAGAAATGCCTCAATCTGCCACGCTTCAATTCGATTGCCAGAATGCGTTGAAGGGACTTTCTGGAACGGACATTATCTGCCCGCAAGCGGATGCGAGTTTGTTTCGGACTTATTTTTCCTATCTCGTCGATCGCCAGTTAATAGAGGCTCCCAAACATCTGGTCTAAAAATGTAGAGGCGCGAGCGATCGCGTTTCTACCTTGCTCACTTTGAGGAGAACTTTAAATCAAGCATCACTTAGACTTGCGGAAGTCCTGATTAGTTTATTTAAGAGAAGGCAAAAGATTTTTATGTTAGGAAGTAGTAATGCGATCGCGATCGCAGGCAGAGCTACCGCAGAAGGAACGCGGCGTTACAGGGAACGGCACAACAAAAATTGTGCAGCCGATCACTTCCGAGAAACAGGTTCGTTCGTTGCCAGCTCGATTGGAATTGGCACTTACCTTGGCGAACCAGATGAGTATACTGACACTCTTGTGGCGTCCGCTGTAGTTGAATCGGTTCAGCGGGGTGCCAACGTAATTGACTCAGCAATCAACTACCGCTACCAGTACGGAGAGCGGAGTGTCGGAAAGGGTATCCGGCGTCTCCTGGAATCGGGAGAGGCTTCAAGAGATGAACTAATTATCTGCACGAAAGGCGGCGTTGTTCCGCATCCAACTCCCAACCATGTAGAGTGGTTTTATCAGCAGTACGTCGAGCCAAACAACTCTACTATCAGCATGGCAGATTTGGCCCAGGAGCGTTACTGCATGCACCCAGAATACATTCGAGATCAGCTTAATTGGAGCCTCGCCAACCTCGGCATTGAGACAATCGATGTCTACTATCTTCACAATCCAGAAAAGCTACTTTCTCAAGTTGAACCCGATACTTTTTATAATCGGTTGCGAGAGGTTTTTGAGGTACTTGAAGGTGCGGTTTTAGCTGGAAAAATTGCTAATTACGGTGTGGCAACTTGGAATGCTTTTCGCGTACCTCCAACTGAAAGGTACCATATCGATCTGGCGCGTGCGAAGTCAATTGCTCGGGAAGTAGCTGGGAACAAAGAGGATGGGTTTCGGTTTATCCAGCTTCCTTTGAATATGGGGATGCCGGAAGCGGTGCTAACTCCAACTCAAACAATCGAAGGAGAACAAGTTTCAGTATTGGAAGCTGCCGATCGCTTAGGCATTTGAGCGATCGCCAGTATGTCGCTGTGTCAAGCGCAGGTTATCGGTCAGATTCCAGAAAAAATTGCTTCTGCCTTTGGCAAAAGCTTGCGAACAGACTGCCAGCGGGCGCTCCAATATACCCGGAGCGCCCCTGGCCTCCTGAGTGCCCTTGTAGGGATGAAAACGCCAAAACATATAGAAGAGAACCTAGCCCTTGCTGCTGTCGGGCGGCTGGGGAGGGCAAGCTTTCACGAACTTACTGATTCAATTGTTCAAGTTTTAAACGGAAATTGAAGTTCCCCTTGCCGGAGCACGGCTGAACTTAAAATCTTGAATGGCATTATGGAATAGTTTCAGTTAATGTTTATGGTTCTTCCGTACTTAGTCGGCTAAAATTTGACATTATTGTAACATTTTAGCCCATTATGTACGGAAGAACCCTGACTACTTATAGCGGTTCTCAAAAAAGTGAGGTATGCCCTATGCCCACGGAGGCCTATGCCCACGGAGGCCTATGCCCTATGCCCATGAGTACCTCATCTTTCTGAGAAAGGCTATATTAAATCAATCATTAATAAATTCACCTTCACAGATAATAGAGTCTCTGTTCTCCAAATCTTCTTGATTCCAGACCGCGTTTAAGGCTGCGGAACTTAATGAAGTTGACATCGTATTTAATGTTGTGTTGTAGTATTCTACAGCATTATTAAGTTCCACCTGCGGCGCTTCTTTGAAGTACGAATTAATATCAGGCGTGCACCGCTGGGCTTGGTAGTATACATAAGCTTCAGCATTAATGCACATTACGTGGTAAAAATCCTTATTTGCTGCCGCCACATCTCCCAGTTTATACAGCGCTAAACCCCGGTTGAGATAAGCTTTAACATAGTTCGGATCGAGTTTTACTGCTTGGTCAAAGTCTTCAATTGCAAGCTGCATTTGTTTTAATTTATAGCGAACGCAACCTCTGTTATAATAGGCATAAACATTTTGTGGATCGATGGCGAGTGCAATGTTGTAATCTGCCATCGCCTGGGTATTGTCTCCTAATTGGTGGTAACAGAGACCTCGATTTATGTAAGCTTTGATATATTTAGGATTCAACCGCAGCGTTTCGTTAAAGTTTTCCGTTGCTGCCTCTTTTTCTCCCAAAAGGTAGTAAGCGCGCCCCCGGTTGTAATAGGTTTTATAATTGTTGGAATTGATAGATAGAGCTCGATTGTAGTCTTCTATTGCTTCTTCGTAATTTCCTAAATTAGCAAGTACAAGTCCCCGGTTGTTGTAGATAGCGTGGCTGTTAGGCTTATTTGCTAAAGCACAGTTTAGATCATCAATGGCTTTTTCGTGTTCTCCGAGATGACGCCAAGCATTGCCTCGATTCAAGTAAGCCTCGAAGAAATTAGGATTGATATCTAGGGCTTGGCTGAGGTCTGCGATCGCTTTTTGGTAGTCTTTCATGTAATAGTAAACCAAGCCGCGATTGTTATAGGCTTTGGCATCGGCGGGATTGAGTTGCAGTATCTGATCGAAGTCCTCAAGTGCCGCTTCATAGTTTCCTTTCTTGGCGCTGTGCAAACCGCGCTTGTAAAATTGTTTGAGGTTCATAGGTCAACTTTCAGGATTGCTTGATTCTGGGGGTTGATTCCTGTGCAGTCAGTTTTGAGTTCGACAGCCGTTAATCTGTTGAAAGAGCATCCACCTGCGGTCAGAGTAACTCTTGAATAATTGTCGGCAATCTACCCTAAACAGGATTTTTGGTTTATTTTAACAGTAGTTAAATCCTGTTGAAAGGCTCTGCACCTCGACTGGATTTACTTATTAGTCAGTTTGATCGTTTACCCGACGATCGACTTGCTCTCAAAAGTCTAGTTTTACTTGGTGTTCTGTGTCTCTTGATGCGGCGACGATCGGCTTGATCGGCAAATTAAGTTTGAGACCGCTACTCAGTATAAATTGTTGCCAGCATTCCTACCGAGTAAACTCTATATTTTTTTGACAAACTTTGTCTCAGTATTTGCGGTAGTACGTCTCTACAAACTTTTGGTGCCTAATTACCAATTACCGATTGATTTCCTCTTCCACATAAACTCTCAATTTCTCCAAATCTGGAAGTTCGATCAATTCTTGTTCCTTTTCCTTAACCGACACGGGCATCATCACAGGTTTACGCTGCTCAATCCAGCAACTTGCCAGCGGTAAAGTTTGTTCCAAATCTTCCAAAGGCCTCGGAATTACCATCACCGCGTTCAACTCGCCAATTCTCTCAGCTTCGTACATTCCGGCCTCTACGGCTACTGCTACATCTGCAACTGCACCGCGAATAATTGCCGTGCACAAACCGGCGCCTATTTTCTCGTAAGCTGCCAAGTGTACGTCTGCGGATTTGAGCATAGCATCGCAAGCACCGACCATTGCGGGGAATCCCCGGGTTTCGAGCAAACCGATCGCCTGATTGCTAAGCCGAGAATAACTGCCTTTTTCCGAAAGTTCAGTCAGCCGAAAGCCGATCGGCAAAACCACTTCCAAATTAGCCAAAGGTCTAGCAATCACCAACTTAGAAACAAACTGCCCGAACTGTTCGGCAGTTTGAGCTCCAGCTTCCACAGCCAAACGCACATCCGAAATTCTGCCCCGGACGATCGCGGTACAGTGACCGGAACCAATTTTTTCGTATCCTACTAAAATCACTCCTGCCGACTTCAGCATCATGTCAGCAGTCCCCACAATTGCCGGAAAACTCTTGGTGGATACCAAACCCAAAGCAGTGTCTTTGAAGTATTCCTGGCGCTGCGATCGCTCTTCATGACTGTTACGATCTGTTTGTCCGTCCATCTTCTATTACCCTTAGAAACTTCCCAAAATAAAAATTTGTTGATAGTTTATAGTTTCTCAGATGAGAAGACAGACTGCACGAGCTACAAGACACAGATTGCTACGGCAAGGCCTGACAAATTGCTGAGCTACCAATAATATGAGATTACCTATTTATATTTGATCTTTCTGCCTTCAGCATAGCTGCCTTTTGCCGAAATGACGGCTACCCGGAACCGCCCGATAGAGTTTGGCCGTTTTCCTCCGAGCGATTAAAAGCTTGTCGGTGCGGAAACAGCGTCCCCAACAGCCGATTGATGTGAGCTTGGCCGTATAGAATAGTTGGCGTTTCCCCTGGTTGGGGCGGCTCTGCGGCGGTGGATTCCGGCGGGTCTGGGGCAGTCTCCGGCGCAGTTTGAGGCGGTGTTTGGGGGGGTTGTGGCGGCTCGATCGGCTCGATCGGTCGATCAACTGGTGGCGTAGTGGCTTCGGGGGTTTCTGGTGATGTTGGCGCTGCTGTTGGCGCTGCTGCTGTTGGTTCTGCTGTGGGTTCTGCGGCGACTTGGCGGCTGGTATCTCCGATTAGAGAACCTGCTGCCATAATTTGCATTTTGTCGATACAAGGATTGATTAGGGTCGTCCCGGCGCCAATACAGGCATTTTCCCCGATCGTTCCCGCACCTACCACCAGCACCCCTGCACCCAGAATAACGCCCGCCGCGATTTCCAGAGTACCTTCACGGGCGTGAAGGATAACTCCCATACCGATACAGGCACCGGCGGCGATCGAGATCCGGCTGCCCGGATCTGCTTGCAGGATTACTCCAGGGGCGATCGCCGCACCCTCATTCACAACTACATCGCCACTCATCAAAATCTGAGAGTTGCTACTTAATTGCAGTGGCGATAAATACATTCAACTTCACCATGAAAAGAGCTAGTTTTTTCGATAAAACGACTTTAAATTATGGGTTTTTTCGACTGATAAATTTAACCATGTCAATCTAAGAAACGATAATTTACTAATACTGAGAATCTTGATGCTTTAACGTTTTATAGAAACTTTCAGAAGATTCTAGATTTTGACCAACATTTCTCATTCGAGCTTTTTAACTATCTCAAATCCAACTTAAATCCGCTGGGGTTTCTCCCGTTAGCCCCAGTGCGAAGGATTAACGGGAGAAACAAGCTAATTACCAGGGAAATTAAGGACGCTGGATAATTTCTTCCAGTACCCGGCGCTTCGCCTTAGAGTCGATACCCAGCAAGCGGACGTACTCGCCGCTGTGTTCTTTGAGACAGCTTTCGAGGGCAGAAATCACTTCGGATTCGCGGTTGGATGAGATGGGGGCGCAACTGCTCCAAGAACCGGTGCGGAAACGGCGCGCGTCGGCGTGTTCCGTGCCAATTTTGTAGCCTTGGGAAAGCAGGTTGCGGATTTGGTCGATCGTCTTGCCTGTCAAACTTCCGCTGCTGGCCGAACCAGTCGAAGCTGCTTTGTATCCCGAGGTTGCTGCAGGCTTAGCCGATTGAGCAACCGGGCCGTCGGGACGCTGAATAATTTCTTCAACTATGCGTCGCTTAGCTTTCGGGTCAATCCCGATCAAGCGCACGTACTCACCGGGGTACTCGTTCATCACAGATTCCAAAGCGGCGATCGCCTCAGATTCGTTTCTCACTTGCAGCGAAGCCCCGCTTTGCCAAGAACTGGTGCGGAAGCGGCGCGCGTCGGCGTGTTCCGTGCCAATTTTGTAGCCTTGAGCTAGCAAGCCGCGAACCTGAGCCACTGTTTCGGCACTCAATTTTCCGCTTGACACGGAACCGCTATTGTGGTTAGAAGCTTGTGCAACTTTACCGTTAAATTGGTGAATTTTCGAGCCGTTAGAACCGTTAGAGCCGTTGTCTCCCGGTCTTTGGACGATTTCTTCTAGTACGCGGCGCTTGGCTTTGGTGTCAATCCCGATCAAGCGGACGTATTCTCCTTGGTGCTCAGCCATGCAAGCTGACAAAGCCGCGATTACTTCAGAGTCGCGCTTTGAGGAAATCGGGCCGCAAGTGCGCCAAGAACCTGTCCGGAAGCGGCGTGCGTCGGCGTGTTCGGCTCCCACGCTGTATCCTTGAGCTAGTAAATTGCGGATGCTATCGGCAAGAGTTGAACTCAATTGGGTGCCGGCATGGGTAGAATATTTGGTTTGAGTCATATTTGGGTTTTTAGTTTGCTCGTTGCGAATTGGTGCTAGACAGGCGATGTTCTCAGCGCAGCGATAACCGGTTCTCAGAGCGTCATTGATGCCGATGACATGGGTCGCAAATTGAACGTCAGAATCTTGAACGTCAGGCAAGCGATCGGCCTGCTTCTGATTAGTGATGATGGCTCCCGAAGGTACGTACTTACCGGGGGGAATCTCCACATCTTTAATTAGTACGTGCATCATGACAATGCAGCCGTTGCCCACTCTGGCATTGAACACCGTAGAGCGAAAGCCGATAAAGCAGTCGTCGCCCACGTATGCCGGCCCGTGAATTAAACTCATGTGGGTGAGGGAAGTATTTTTCCCCACCCACACAGAATAGGATTTGTCGTCGTCTCCTGTGACTCGCCCTTTTTCTAAGCCGTGAATCACTACTCCGTCTTGAATGTTGCTTCCTTGTCCGATATAAAAAGGAGTGCCTTCATCAGCGCGGATAGATGTTCCGGGGGCAATCATCACATTAGAACCGATATGCACATCCCCAATAATGTTAGAAAAGGAATGTACGAAGGCGGTATCGTGAATTTTGGGCTCAGCCAAGTTTTTCGACCAAGGCGTCGGGGGAGCCGCAACGTTGCGGACTGCCATAAATTAAGTTCTCCTAAACTGAAAAATCTTTTTGTTAGTTGTTAGTTGTTTGTTGTTTGTTGTTAGTTGTTAGTTGCTAGTTATTTTTCCACTAACTGCTAACTGCTAACGGTTGCAACTAGCCGTACGGGTCGTCTTTTTTACTGTAAATGAGGCGGTTTTCTACATTGACAGTATCTATAATGCCTACTACCAGAGCATCGATCGGACGGTTTTCGCTTCCGGGCGCGATCCGGGCTGCGCTGCCTCGGGTTACTAAAACCCATTCATCTATACCAGCGCCCACACAGTCAGCGGCTACCTCATAGCCGGGAACTGGCGAACCTTCCTCATCGATGAATTGCAGCAGTAGAAATTTCGATCCTCTCAGTGTCGGCTCTTTTTGGGTACTGACAACTGTGCCGAGAACTTTTGCCATTTGCATTTTAGGTAATAGGTAATAGGTAATTGGTAACTGTCATTTTTACACTGTCACTTGTCTTTTTTTTATTAGCTCTGTCCTCAGTCCGCTGTCAGATTTTTAGAGCTTCGTCTAGTAACTAATGACTCATGACTCATGACTAATAACCAATATCCCATACCCACCTCAATTAAAAATTAAAAATGCTAAATCAAAAACCTCGCGATTTTTAATTTTTAATTACCAAACGCCCCTAACAGCCGTGAAGCGAAGCTATCCCGTAGGGAATCGCCTATCTTATGATCTGTTGAGAGGGCGAATACCGCTCACGCCTTCGCGGAACTGTTCTACAGCTTCGGTGTAGCGAATCGGCAGCACGTACTCTAAGTTTTCGTGAGGGCGGGCGATAATGTGGGTGGACATCACTTGTCCGCCGTTAACGCGCTTCACTGACTCTACTCCGGCTGCGACAGAAGCTTGCACTTCCGAGACATCTCCTCTTACAATGACCGTAACCCGAGCGCTACCGATTTTTTCGTAGCCTACCAAGGTGACGCGGGCTGCTTTGACCATCGCGTCAGCGGCTTCTACAACTGCGGGGAAGCCTAGGGTTTCGATCATGCCAACTGCAATTGCCATTGGTTTTTTACTCCTGATTGAATATTTGGGGAACTAAACAGTTAATTTTTGACGATCGCACAAATTTTCGTTAAACGAAATTTTTGTGCGCTAAGAACTTAGTAGCCTCGGAACTGTTCTACTGCTTCTGTATATCGAATCGGCAGAACGTATTCTAGGTTTTCGTGGGGGCGAGCGATAATGTGGGTAGAGACGACTTCTCCGCCGTTCACCCGCTTGACGGATTCCACTCCTGCTGCGACTGAGGCTTGGACTTCCGACACGTTGCCACGCACAATTACCGTGACGCGGGCGCTGCCGATTTTTTCATAGCCCACGAGGGTAACGCGGGCAGCTTTGACCATAGCATCGGCAGCTTCCACCACAGCGGGAAAACCTTTTGTCTCAATCATTCCCACGGCAATTGACATTTTTGAATCTCCTTTGAGGATGAGCGAAATTACCGTTACAAATCTTTGAGAAATCTAAAAATTTGGACGGGGAGGCCCACATTTTTTAGTAAGGCAGTGTAAAGCTTCCTATCCTATAAGAATAGGGGAAGCTGTCCACCTTGACAATATAAACTAACATCATAATGTTTAATAACAAAAATTAAAATTTTTTATGTTACTTAAAATAATTTAATATTTATTTAATAATCTTAATATAGATAGGGGTAGATGCCGGCCGCGAAGGGGGATTAAAGTAAGTAATAATACTCATAAAGTAGAGTTCGGTATGTTAAGCCGACGCTGATCACTACCGGGAAACTTGGGGATTTCAAAAGGGGGATCGCAGGGAAATCGGCAAAAAAGGCAGTCTTGGCCCATCGGCAGGCATTTTTTTCTTTGAGTGGCTCGTCTGCTTAGTTTGTAATTTTGTCTTGAGATAATTATCATTTTTGATGCTTTAATGTATAGTTAATCTGGAGTGCAAATTATTTTGCCACAACTATACGATCGACTTTAGTCAAAGTTTTAGGGCCTCGCGCGATCGCCCGCGACTGTTTTTGTATAAAGGCAGCCAGTAATTTGAAGTTTAAGGCATAAATTAAATGACTCAATTTCTCCTCCAAGCCTGTTGGTGGATACCTTTATATGGCTTAATAGGCGCAATTTTAACTTTGCCGTGGTCTACCGGCACCATTCGCAGAACAGGCCCAAGACCTGCAGCTTACTTCAATTTGCTGATGACGGTGTTCGCTTTCATACACGGATCAGTTATTTTTACAGCAACTTGGGATCAACCGCCCCAACAGTTGCTCGTGCACTGGGTGCAAGCAGCAGATTTAGATTTGTCTTTTGCAATAGAAATCTCCACCGTCAGCGTCGGAGCAATGGAGTTAGTTAGTGTTCTGAGTTTGCTAGCACAAATTTACGCCCTTGGCTACATGGAAAAAGACTGGGCGCTAGCTCGATTTTTTGGGCTGATGGGTTTTTTTGAAGCGGCAATTAGCGGCATTGCCATTAGCGACTCGCTGCTTATAACTTACGCTTTGTTGGAAGTGCTGACGCTTTCAACTTACTTGCTAGTCGGGTTTTGGTACGCTCAACCGCTGGTAGTAACAGCCGCTAGAGATGCGTTTTTAACCAAGCGTGTAGGAGACGTGCCACTGCTGATGGGAGTAGTGACGCTTTCAACTTTAGCGGGAAGTTTGAATTTTTCCGATTTGGAAATATGGGCTGAAACTGCAACTTTGTCTCCCCTAGTGGCGACTCTTTTAGGTTTGGCTTTAATCTCCGCACCTACTGCCAAGTGCGCTCAATTTCCCTTCCATTTGTGGCTTGACGAGGCGATGGAAGGGCCCAACCCGGCTTCGATTATGCGGAATACGGTAGTTGTGGGCGCTGGGGCTTATGTTTTGATTAAACTTCAGCCTGTTTTAGCCCTGTCCCCCGTGACCGATGGGGTACTGGTGGTGTTGGGTGCGGTAACGGCTGTTGGCGCTTCCTTGGTGGCGATCGCCCAAATCGACATCAAAAGAGCACTATCGCATTCTACCAGCGCTTCTTTGGGTTTGGTGTTTATCGCCGTGGGGCTAAATCAAGTTGACATTGCTTTGCTGTTGCTGTTCGCGCACTCGATCGCCAAGGGCCTATTATTCATGAGCGTAGGGTCAATTATTACCACAACTAACACTCAAGATTTAACAGAAATGGGTGGGTTGTGGTCGAAGATGCCTGCCACCACTACGGCTTATTTAGTAGGCGCTGCGGGGATGGTAGCGTTGTTGCCTCTAGGCAACTTTTGGGCGATGCGACGCTGGCTCAACGGTTTTTGGACGGTGCCTTTGTGGCTGGTAATAGTGCTGCTTTTAGTTAACGGTTTGACAGCGCTAAATTTAACTCGCATATTCGGTTTAGTGTTTGTGGGAAAATCGCAGCCGAAAACTCGCAGAGCTCCAGAAGTGGGTTGGCCGATGGCTTTGCCGATGGTAATTTTGACGGTGATGGGGCTATTGGTGCCTTGGATGTTGCAGCGGTGGCAACTGTTAATTAGTTGGACTGGCCCTTGGGCGCAAACGGGGGATTTTGATACTTTAAATTTGCTGTTGAAGACGCTGGATACACCGCTGTTGCTGTTATCTGGGTTGATAGGCGTTGCGGTTGGGGTGGCGATTTATTGGTACGGGGTTTTACCTCGACCGGTACGGCTGCCGGTGCCGGCGTTGCAGGATTTGTTTGCTTACGATTTTTATATCGATCGAGTTTACCGCTTGACTGTGGTTTGGGCTGTGGCTTTTATTTCTAAAATCAGCGCTTGGACTGATAGGTATGTGGTGGACGGGGCGGTGAATTTGTTCGGTTTTGCCACAATTTTCAGTGGTGAAGGGTTGAAGTACAGTGGCACCGGTCAGTCGCAGTTTTATGTGTTGACTATTGCGACGGGTGTTGCTGTGTTGCTGGGGTTGATTATTTGGCAGTTTTAAACCGCAGAGGTTGGCAGATGAATTTTTCGGGGTTTGTCTGCTTTTGATCTAGTTTTATTTAATTTTCAACCGCAGATGAGGGCGGATGAACGCAGATGAACGCAGATAATTTTATTCTGGGTTTGTCTGCTTTTTTATCTAATTTTATTCAAACTCGATCGGCCACAATTCGGTCAATCGATTTTAGATTTTAGATTTTAGATTTTAGATTGACTTGCGCGAGATAAATGCTCTTTCTTGAGGATTTTAGATTTTGGATTGATTCCACGGATAAATCACGTGGCGAGTACCACCTTTGAAATTCCTGGTCACTGGAACTTCCCAACCGGGCAAAAGTTCGGGAATTGAAATCATGTCGCCGTCTCTCAATACCACTGGATCGGCTGTCGGACTGTAAATTGTTACTGTGCGCTTGTCTGGGTCGATTAATATTCCTACTTTTGCTCCGAGTTCGATAAATGATTTAATTTTTTCTCGCAGGGGTTTGAGGCGATCGGACTGAGATTTGATTTCTACAACTAAGTCGGGAACGAGTTCGGCAAAATACCTTTTACTTTGTTTGAGGCGCGAAGCTGTCACAAAGGAAACATCGGGAGCTCTCAGATCGGAATTGGGGAGGATAAACCCGCCGCTGGACTCAAAAACTCGTCGGAGTTTGCGGGGTTTGACCGAAAGCATCCAGGATACAAGCCCCCGGATTCATCCGTGAAGAAATAAAAAACGTGTATCCCATGAAACTTGCCTAACGTATTTATCCGTGGGGTCAAGGCTTCCATCTAAAATCTAAAATCTAAAATCTAAAATCGATTGACCCAGTTTAGTAAAAGTCTGGCAAACTCTGCCCCAATTTCGCTCGATACAATGTCTGATGGGCCCATAAGGATAACCTTCCCGTCTACCAGTTCTAATTGGTAGTCGAGATGTGCTTCCGAGAGTATACCTTGCAGTTGTTCCAAGTCGGCAACGGTGAGACGGGTGGAAGGAGAACCGGATTTAATTTGCAAATCTTCTGGCTCTGTAAGACTTGAGGTCATAGGAGGATTCCAGAGACATTTGAATCTATGTTAACAAGAAAATGGGCCGATCGCTTTTATATGTAGTTGCTTTGCGTTAATGTTAAATATAGCTCTAAATACTGTGTAACAAAGGAAAGTTTTAATTGATGCTCAGTGCTTTAATCTGGATACCAATGTTGGCTGCTGCCCTGATTGGGCTCTGGCCCGGTTCAGTGAGTTCTAAAATAGTTCGGAATGTCGCGATCGCCATTGCGGGTATAACTTTTATTCTCTCGGTGATTTTGGCATTTCAGTTTGATGCCAGTACCAGTCAGTTGCAGTTTGCAGAATTCATTCCTTGGATAGATGTTTTGGGATTGAATTACAATCTCGGCGTTGATGGTTTGGCTCTGCCTTTGGTAATTTTAAATACTCTACTGACAGGAATAGCTATTTACGCTACGGATGAGTCGATCCGCAGACCTCGACTTTATTATTCTTTGATTCTGTTAATTACCGGGGGCGTAACAGGGGCTTTTTTATCTCAAAATTTGCTGCTGTTTTTCCTGTTTTTTGAGGTAGAATTGATTCCGCTTTACCTGTTAATTGCGATTTGGGGAGGCGAGCGCCGGGGTTATGCTGCTACTAAGTTTTTAATCTATACTGCATTTTCGGGAATTGTGCTGCTGGCTGCTTTCTTGGGCACAGGTTGGCTTAGCGGTGCTTCGAGTTTCGATATGGTTGGTGCAGCGGGCGCATCGCATTTACAAGGAGGATTGCCATTGCCTTTGGTAAGGCAAATGGTTTTGCTGGCAGGGGTGTTGCTGGCTTTTGGAATTAAGATGCCTTTGGTGCCTTTTCATACTTGGCTGCCGGATGCTCACGTAGAAGCTTCGACGCCGATTTCGGTGCTGCTGGCGGGGGTGCTTTTGAAGCTGGGAACTTATGGGATGCTGCGTTTTGGTTTGGGTTTGTTTCCAGATGCGTGGGCGGTGTTGGCGCCGACTTTGGCTAGTTGGGCGGTGGTGAGTGTGCTTTACGGGGCGAGTTGCGCGATCGCCCAAAAAGATATGAAAAAAATTGTAGCTTACAGTTCGATCGCTCACATGGGCTACATTTTGTTAGCTAGCGCCGCAGCTACTCCGATTAGTATGCTGGGAACTGTTTTGCAAATGGTTAGCCACGGTTTAATTTCGGCGCTGCTATTTTTGAGTGTCGGCGTTATTTACAAAAAATCCGGCACCCGCAACATCGATGTGCTCAAAGGTTTATTCAATCCCGATCGCGGTTTGCCGATGATTGGCAGTTTAATGATCCTCGGCGTGATGGCAAGTGCCGGCATTCCGGGTTTGGCTGGATTTATTGCTGAATTTTTGATGTTTCGGGGCAGTTTGCCAGTGTTTCCCGTGCAAACTTTGCTTTGCATGATCGGCACTGGTTTAACTTCAGTTTACTTTTTACTTATGGTCAACCGCGCCTTTTTCGGCCGCCTTTCGGATTTGGTGGAAAATTTGCCCCAAGTCCGCTGGCGCGATCGCATCCCTTCGCTGGTTTTAGCAATAATTATCGCCATCATGGGAGTGCAGCCGGGAGTTTTAGTTGCTTTGAGCGAAAAAACTGCGATCGGAATGGTAGCTAATGTGCCACCGCAAGTTAAAGTGGTTGCTCAAAACTTGAAATAAAATATGACCTAGGTGCGTAGTCAGGAATGCAAGTTCTCTCTTAACAGCTTTTAGTCCATAGGTTCGTAGTGAGGAGTGCCAATCTTCTCTTAACAGCTTTTAGCCCATCATTAAAGGACTAAAGTCCTTACTACAAACCTATTTCTTCCTTCTTCCTTCTATTCAGGCTTAATTAAAATGACAAGTACCGTATTAAAACCATCTTCTCACCCCCTCTCCGCATACATTGAAATCTTGGAATCAGGCCAAGCTTTACTGCCTGAATCTACAGAAAATGTAGTTGAAGTTGTCGGCATTCTCAAAAGTTACGGTGTGGTTCTAGATGCCTATTCTCGCAATCTAAATTATATTGCAGAAGAACAGTTTTTAGTGCTTTTCCCATTTTTTAAATATTTCAATGGAGAGGTGACGCTGCCGAAATTAATTCGCTATTTGTGGCACGATCGCATAAATTTTGAGTATGCTGAGTATTGCATGAGAACAATGCTTTGGCACGGCGGCGGCGGTTTGGACAGTTATTTGGATTCCCCGGAATTTAGCAGTTTGGCCGAAAAGGCGATCGCGGCGAAGCTGAAAGGCAATTTTTTCATGCAGGGACTAAACAAAACCTTTCCTAATTTTTTGCCGGAACAAGTGCGGATGCTGGCTTATTACACCGGTCTCGGTCAGTTTTGGCGGGTAATGAGCGATTTGTTTATAGACTTATCTGATTCCTACGATCGAGGGGAAACTAAGTCTATTTCTGATGTAGTTGATTTTGTCAAAGCCGGTTTAGTCGCCGCTGCCAGCCTACCGATTACCTACAGCGTGAAGATTGGCTCTCAAGTCTACGATATACTGCCAGCGACGGCTAATTTGACATTTTTACCAGATGTAGCCGTGCCTTATGTAGAGGCTGTTTTCTTTCGGGGCACAGCTTTTTTTGGCACAGTTTCCTACAACGCTCAAGCCCATCAAATCCCGGAAAAACAAAAAGATTTTGCCTACGGGGCTTTGTTTGCTGACCCTTTACCCATTGGAGGTGCAGGGATTCCGCCAACTCAATTGATGCAAGATATGCGGCATTTTCTGCCGGAGTATTTGCACGAAGTTTATCGCACTAGCTGTCGGGGTGAAGATGATCTGCGGGTGCAAATTTGCCAAAGTTTTCAGAAGTCGATGTTTTGCGTGACGACGGCGACTATTTTAGGTTTAGCACCTCATCCCATGAATACCTCCGATCCAGAGGAAAAAAAGGCTAATCGAGCTTATTTAGAAGGTTGGATGGATCGATTTGGAAATTCTCGCTTGGATTGGGCAAATCAGCCAACTAACAGGGCCTGTCAGTTATTCCCCGAACGGTAGAATGGCGACTGGTTTTTAGGGCGCAATGTCTCTAGGAGTTGCAACAATATTACCTGAAGAAAGCAATTGCTTTCTTTGGGATACCGAAAGATCATTCGGGCGATCGCAATGATCTCACGTCCCGTAAAATAGCCGTTATCAGGCAAGTAGTCAAAGCTTCAGTCCACAGACTTTTATGAGGACTGAAGTCCTCACTACCAAACAATTTTATAGTCATTTTAGCGGACATAATATGACCTGATAAACTGTTTGTTTTCGGCTCATTGTAATTGCTTTCATAACTGATATATCCGCTAACGCTTAGACTGGCCATGACAGGATAAAGCACTTCTTATTTCCGAACTATCTAGATTCGGACTAGAAGACTCAGGCCGTGAGAGTCCGTGCCACAAGTTCCCAGCAAACCATAAGTTTCTGCTAAATCTTTGACTAAAGCAGTTTGTATGGGACTCGGTTTCCAAGGATTCGGATTACCGTAAGCATAGTAAATCTCTACACCATCAATCCCGAAACGGGCTGCTTCTGGGATTAGTTTATCTGCTGTCGATCGATACCTGCAAGGATGTGCGAGAACTGCTAAACCTCCTGCTTCATGAATAGCTTCAATTACCCTAGCTGCTGAATAACAATAAGTGCCTTCTGTACTTTTACCTCGTAGGTATGGTTTGAGACTGGGATGTTGCGGATCAAAGGCGTAACCGAGAATGTGTACGTCGTTGTTGAGCAATTCGGCATTAATTTCAGCGCCTGTCCAGAGACTAGGTGCTTCGCTATTTTTGTCGGCATGGTTTAATTTCCAATTATCCAGCCAAATTTGAGCTTGAACGTAGCCTTTGGTGCTGTGGTGGTCGGTGATAGCTAAGCCCTTGAGGCCGCGGGCTATGGCTTGTTCCATCAATTTCTCTGGCTGCAATCGCCCGTCGGAGTTGACTGTGTGCATATGAAAATTATAGGAACCCGGACAGCTATCGGCATCAATTGTCTGAAAGACTTGTTTGAGTGCTGAGATATTCTGGGCTTCTGGTTTGAGACTAGAACTTGTTGGGGAAGCGAGATTGACAGCCATAAGCGTTATTATAAAAAAAACTAACCTTGTTTAATATATCTAATAAATTGATATGTTGCACCTGTGGCAATAGTCTGCTGTGGGGTTTCAACCTCTGGCGGATTGTTGCGTTCGGCACCAGATATCAATTCACTCGCACATCTTGCACAATTCTTTATCCAGAATTTTATTGTCAGGTGGGGGCGGGTTTATGAGATTATTGATTTTAAGCAATTTATAGTTGGTAAAACTCGCCTCTATAGGTTTGGGTAGAATGCGACAAGATATCAATTTACTCGCACCTATTGCATCATTCTCAGCAACAGGCTTTCCGGCCTGTTCCACAAAGAGTAAATTTTCTTGTGGAGTGGGCATCCGGCCCGCCCTTAAAAGGTTTGTGGAAAATGCCACAATATATCAATTCAATCGCACTTTAAACCTGCATCTGCGGCTGTAGGAAATTCGTTCGGCACAAATGTAACTCCAAACTGTTCTCTAGAACAAGGTACAATATGTGCCACTCGTTTAGGAGGGTTTTTCCGATTTCCAGTCTTGGAGTCAAACTCAATTATACCCGTGGCTCCCTCGGCTTTAAAGTTTGGATCGGCTAAGGTTTTTTGCATTCCTTCGCGACTTGGTTCCGGCTGCATTTCGAGGGCTTTAATCAGCGTCCGGGCGGCATCGTAGGTTAAGGCCGATCGAGTATTGACCGGGCCTCCCCACAATTTTTCAGCGTTGTGCGGAAATTTTTTGTCAAAACTTATTAACGGATGCCAAAACACAGATATGCCCAGTTTTTCAATAGACTTTAACTCTTTTGCTACTTCTAACGTTCTCGGCTCGTACAGAGTCCAAGGCCCGACAATCCAATTGCGATCGCCATTAGCTTTAATCATTTCGATCGCATTTTCCAGGGAATTAGTCACTTGACCATCGGGAATGACAAGTAAGGCTGTTTTTCCGGCTTTCTCAACTTCTTTGATTGCTGCTTCGGCGTCTAAATTTTTTTTAGATAAATCGTAATAATTCCTAATTCTAAAAGTCGAGCCTCCTTTGGCTTCAAATTGCTCTTTGAATTCTTCCCACAAAGAAGCGCTAAACGGACTGTTCGGATTGTAAAATACTGCGGCTTTTTTCTCACCAACCAAGAGCAGTTGATTTACTAAAGCTTCAGCTTCTATGCTAGTTGTAGGAGCCGTCCGAAAGAAAAATTTTCGAGGTTTTCGCGTCAGTTCTTCTGTTGTGCTTCCCGGAGAAATGGCGATTAGTTGATTTCGATTGTAAATATCTACGGTTTCTACAGTCATGTCGCTGGTGTAGTGTCCGATAACTGCTAGAATATCGGGCTGAGCGACCAGATAATTAGCCCTTTGAACCGCGTAGGATTTGATATTGCCATCATCAGCAATGATGACTTGGAGACCTTTTCCTTTAATAGCTTTTGGTTGGAGAAAGCCTTGACCGGGAAAATTTTTATTGTTCTCATTTGCAGCCAGAAGACCTAAATTAACTTCGGTTTGAGCTTGAGCAATGCCACGAAGCAGTTCTTCTGCTAAATTTGCGTTGAGGATGCTGCCGTCCTGATTGCGGCGGATGGGAACAACAATTGCGATCGTGTAATATTCTGCATTTATTGCCTTCAGCAGAGCATTGTTGATGTAAATTAAAGTTTCTGGATCTCTGCGGTCTTCCCGCCAGGACTGTTTGAGTAATTTTAAAGCTTCGGGATAATTTGAGTCGGCAAACTCATTGATTCCCCTTTGTTTTGACCACAGGGCGGCGGTTTGCACTAAGAGTTTTTCGCCGGAACTTACGCCATCGGCGGAGGGTGTAGGCAGCGTTGGTTGCCGGGAAATTCTGGGGATTAGCGGGGAAATTCTGGGGATTAAAAGTACGATCGCCCCAAAAGCCGCAATTCCCGCAACGCCGAACAGCAGCCAGCGCCAGCCCGATCGCAACTTCCGCGAAGTTTTGGGTAACTTGGACCCTTCGACGATCGACAAATCTAAGTCTTGCAAAACTTCATTAACAGATTGGTAGCGGTCTTGAAAGTGGAAACGCACCATCTTGTTTACAATATTTTTGAGCTTGTAGCTAACTTGTACCGCAGGGCGATCGGGCGTCGAGTAATCCCAGATAATTTCACAAGTTTCGGGGTCTTGCGGCAGATTGGTGGGACGTTGGCCCGTGAGGGCTTGAATCGCGATGATTCCTACTGCATAAATATCATTGTAGGGTTGCGGGAGAGACCGCGGATTGTATTGTTCAGCAGGCATATAACCGCTGGTGCCGATCGCCTGCGATGTTAATATTTCACCAGTAGAGTTAGAGGTAAAAGTGCTGATTTCTTTGACGGCCCCAAAATCAATTAAAACAATTTTTTGATCGGTTTCGCGCCGAATTAAGTTAGAAGGTGTAATATCGCGGTGAATAATATTTTCTTGATGGACTGATTTTAGTATTTCCAGAACTTCCCGCAACAAAGCAACAGTTTGTTGCTCATTCCACCGATCGCCCGCAGTGAGTTCTTGACTAAGCCGATGTCCTTCAATATATTCTTGAACTAAGTAAAAATAATTGTTTTCTTCAAAGCTATCGAATAATTCGGGAATGCGCGAGTGTTTGCCGAGACGGCGCAAAGCGCTAGCCTCCCTTTCAAATCGCTGCCTTGCCCTCTCCAAGACGCGCGGATCGTTCGATGGGGGAAAAGGAATTTCCTTAACAACGCACAGAGGATTATTAGGTTTGTTTATTTGTACAGCCGTGTAGGTTCTAGCAAACCCTCCCTCTCCCAACAAAGCAAGAATTTCGTACCTTTCATTCAGGATATGCCCTAAGTTGACACACATAAATTTTCCAACACCTCTTGACAGGCTGCGGCTTTTAATGTTGATTATAAGGACTTAAACCAAAAATTAGTCCCTTTTATTGTAAAATCCATTGTAGTGTAGTTGGCGCTTCCACGTCGAAAAACTCTCATAAAGGAAACAACTCCCACCGCCATCCCCCCATGCTTCGATAAAGGGTGTCGTCGCGAGAGACGATGTTTTTACCCACAAATCCCAAAAAACAGGGTTCACCCTCATCATAGATGACTCAGGTTTAGCGAAAAAGTGGCTCTTTAACTACAAGAATTTGCCGACAATATATGGCGTGAAATCGCCAAAACTGATAACTGGATAGTCTTAGTACCTACACATTTATATTAGGGAGTAAAAAGTTTGTCATTAGATGTAAGTTGTTAAGCATTTAAACTACGATCAGAGCCTTACCTTTTAAAGTTAAGACTGTTAATATCGCCGCAGTTTGTAGCAGTGCTAGGAAAAATTATCCGGTAATTTTAAGCTGCGTCTGAAAGAACACTTGATTCCTCATAATGGTTTTAAGCTCGAACGTTTTGGCTTTATTTGATATTCTCATTCCGGCGCAGCCGGAATGAGAATATCAAATCCGCGCTTCCGAAGTCGGGCGTAAAGTCGAATCAACCTGCCAACAAATAATTCGCGGAATTTTCATTCTTTTGACTCACCGTCAACAGTCAACAGTCAACAGTCAACAATCATAAGGAGTGCAACCGGAATCGATATGATTCCTCTACAAAGCTAATAAAAGAGCCGTGTAAATTCCGGCACCAAGGGCAAATGCCCAAAACCGACTTTCTCGTTCTTCGGGCAATTCTTCTTTGAGGACGTTGAGAACAATTCCTCCGGCTAAAAAAGCAAATAAAACTGCGATCGCAGTTTTTCCAATTTCAGTAGCGCTACCCAACACCCACCCCACAATAATAGCTGCTGCTAGTATCCAGCGTCCGATGCGATCGTAAATATGCTTGTGGTGTTCCCGCAAACCAGAGTCGTTCACTGCAAAGTGCAGTGCCATTGCACAAGAAAACAACAGCAGATTGGTAATGCCCGGTTGTTCCCGATGCAGCAGCAGATAGCCAATCAGAGCGTTGTAGATTGAAAAAGAGCCAATGTGCAACCAAAAAACACCAAGACTGGTCACATCCTCTGCGCCACGCTGACGAGATAAATTTGCAATTCGCTCCAGGCCGTAAAATACAGTCAATCCTAACAAAGCTATTAAATAAACATGGTGTTCTAAATAGGAAATAACGCCTGATTCTACTTGCTTTAATACCGCTTGATGCTGATTTAATTCCGGTAAAATATGCACAAAAACATAAGCTACCGAAACCCCACTTGCTGCTGAAAGCCAGCGGTTGCGAGGAATAGGAGCAAACCGCAACTTTCCACAAAATAAATGTGTCAGCGCTAAACCAATGGCTATCAGGGCGGTTAAAGCTAAAGTATTAGGAGCCGATCGCAAAGCTGCTGTTATTACCATAATTCGGCTCTACCAAATTAATCCTGTCTTAAAGCTTTAATGACTTGGTGATACCGCTCTTGCACATCTTTCTGGTCTTGCTCCTGAGAGATTTGTTGGCGGCTACTATTTAAAATCATATCCGCGTGACGGCGTAAAGCTTCTCGTTGTTTGGAATTGTGGGTGTAAGTAGCGATGCAAGCTAGAGCTTCCAATAAGCGAATTGTGACCGCCACATCTGATTTACTGTACTGGCGAATTTGGTTAAATGCAGTATCGACTAACCCTTCAAACGTCACTCCTTCAACAATGACGCGCAAATTATGTTCATCGTCGTAGCGATAGGGGGAGGGAAAATCCCTTTGAGCGAGGCGGGATAATCCGGCGCTGAGTCGATCAATACACCGAATCGCAGTAAACGGATCGTTGATCCCAGGAGAAATCGCCCGCAACGCAATTTCAACTAATTGATCAATGGGAAATTCTACATCTTGATATTCAGTCCGTTCGTGGCCCAGAATAAAAGCATCGTTCATCTTTTGGTTCAGGCTTTGATTCACCTGTTTTTCCGGGAAAACCATCGCTAAATCGCTGCCCTTGACGATAAACTTTCCCGGTCGAGTTTTAAGACGTACAAGCAGATTGTAATGACGGGCAATTTTCATTAATTCGTCGTCATCGATTGCTTGCAAATAACCCTCGCCAGTGGCTTTGATTGGACTTGCTTCCGAGTTAAAGTTTGCAGGAATTTCTCCCCCTTGTCGCGAGTTGTTCGCTTTACCTTCTCCGATTTTTTCGGGAAACAGACGATCTAGAGCTTTGTCTAAATCGCCACTAACCTGAGTAATTACATGGGACGCTTGAATAATGGTTGATGCGTGATGGATAAAGTAAATCAGTACGCCGATACTGGCAATTGCCAATCCGGTACCAACTGTAACCGAGAGTTGGGGTACAAAGAGACTGTATCCTTCTCCTTCTCCATGAATGGTTCGCAGTACGAGCAAACAGTAAATAAACGTAGCAATGAAAGTGCCAAGCACGATTTGATTGCCCGTATCCTGCATAAAACTACGCAGCAATCGGGGGCCAAAATTGGAACTCGCCAACTGAAGGGCCACAATAGTAATGGAAAAAGCTGTAGCAACAACGCTGATCATTGAACCGGCAACCGATGAAAGAACCGCTCGCGCACCATCGGCTCCACCCGTGTAAATCCACCTCCAGTTTGGTATATTACCCGATCGGTCAAGTGTCAGCATTGCGATCGCTAAAATCATCGACGCCACCGCCATCAACGTTGGGATAAACCAGTAGCTAGAGTGCAGCGAGTCCCAAATTTTGCTTAACTTGACATTTTTCATGAGTTGGGGTGGGGTTAAGATTGCCCGTTGCCGTCTTGTGGCGATCGCTGTTCAATTAGTTGTCGCAGAGAACCGCTGATGCTGCGGGGTTTGGGAACTTCGCCACTACCAGCGGGCCATCCTTCGCGTTGACGTTTGCGATCGCCATCCGTCTCTTCGGTTTGATCGTGAAACAAAATTTGCTGCGTAGGAAAGGGCAAGTCGATGCCATTGGCAGTCAGCTTTTCCTTAATCGCAGAAAGTACCTTGTCCCGCGATCGCAGATCGTCAATTCGTCGCGGCGGAGCAATCCACCATCGAGCGCGGATATTGACGGTACTTCCTGCAAGTTCCATCAGCAGCACGTCAGGAGCAGGGTCATTCAAAACCTCATCCACACTGTGCATGGCTTCCATCATTAACTGCTTGGCTCGGTTAATATCATCGCCGTAGCCGATACCAACGTCGTATTCCATCCGGCGTTTATCAAAGGCGGTATTCACAGTAACAGAATTGGTGAACAATTCCGCATTGGGAACTACAATCCGGCGACCATCATAGGTTCGGATTGTTGTAGCGCGAGTTTCAATATTTTCTACTGTTCCCTCAAAGTTTTTAAACACAATCTGGTCATCGATTTGGAACGGTTCCGTCAAAAGAATTAGAATACCAGCTAGGAAGTTTTGTAAGATATCGCGAAAGGCAAAACCAATCGCTACCCCGCTAATTCCCAGCAGTTGCACCAAATCGCCTGCTCTAAATGTGGGAATTACAATCGACAAGGCAATAAACAGACCAACCAGAACAGTAATACCCTGCGCTAACCTTCCTAACACCAGTCCCAAATTCCGGGATTGGCGGTGGTTACGGGTAAGCCGCCTGACCGATCTCTTAATTGACCTGCCCACAAAGAAAAAGATTGCAAAAACAACGAACGCTAGTATCATATTAGGCAGCAGGACAATGAAGTCATTGATCATGCTCTCAATCTTGTCCCAGACTCCAGATATTTCTGCTGTCATAAAAGTTCCTCTTGCATCAGTCGTTATTGATAGTAGTGAACTACCCCGCGCTGACATAAAGGTACAGCGTGAGCTTCTGAATTCAACGGGGATTGCGTCAACTTGGACTTGCGTCCCAGTCTCGGACTCACATCCCCTCCATCAGCAGAAGTCCTGGTTCCCAAGACCCATAGCATTCTGATTCCTTCTGCTCTGATATTTATTGAGGCGTTTCCATCCCTATCGTGATGAGTACCGCAATTAGGACAAGTCCATGTCCTAACATCTAATGGCATTTCACTCACCTGATAATGACAGTTTGAGCAGAGTTTAGAGCTAGGAAACCATCGGTCAATCTCTACCAACACTTTACCTTCGCGGTCTAGTTTGTAATGCAAGAAATTGACAAACATTCCCCAACCTACATCAGAAATTGCTTGAGCTAGTTTGTGATTACGAACCATGCCCTTAACATGAAGGTTTTCGACTACGATGACTTGGTTATCGTCAACAAGCCTTCTAGATAGCTTATGCAAGTAGTCTTGACGGACATTGCTAATTCGTTCGTGAACCCTAGCAACCAGTTTCCTGGCTTGATTTCTAGACTTGCTTCCTTTCTCCTTTCTGGCTAGTTTTTGCTGTTTTCTTTTAAGGTTGCGTTCATGTTTTGCTAAATGCTTGGGATTAGGGTACTTGGATGTCTTGATGCCATCATTAACAACAGCAAAATCTTTCAATCCCAAGTCAACTCCGGCAACTTTTCCATCGGTGCAAGCAACTGGTTTATCTCCTTCGAGTTCTGTCAGCACAGAGGCATAGTATTTCCCCGAAGGAGTAACACTTACAGTTACGGTTTTGATGGTTCCTTCAATCGGTCGATGTAACTTGACTTTGACAATGCCGACACGACCGGGAAACTTGAGAAAGTCGTCAACAAGTTTCACTGATTGCGGGTACTGGATTGATTGCCTATTTTTCTTGGCTTTGAATCTAGGGTATTGAGCTCTAGACTCAAAAAAGTTCTTGTAAGCAGTTACCAGGTTGAGCGTAGTGGATTGCAAAACCTGAGAATAACACTCCGACAACCATTGTGTTTCTTCTTGTTTTTTGAGATTCGGTAGGAGCTTGTTCAATGCAATTTGAGTCAAGCCTTTGCCCGTGGCTTTGTAGGTTTCAATACACATATTTAGTGCGTAATTCCACCACCAACGGGAACAGCAAAAGTGCTGAGCTAGTATCGTTTGTTGTTCAATTGTCGGATACAGTCTAACGTTGACGGCTTGATGCTGCATTACTTCCACCTCCTGTTAGGATTATCTACATTTCTGATAAAAAGTCAACCGCCTCTGCAAATTTTACCGGGTTTGACCGGATAAAATTTCCTTGGGGAAGTCCATGTATCCCAACGCTGACCCAACGGGTACAGCGTGGGACTTATCGCTCCCCCAAACCCCCTCAAAAGTTAAAATTAGCCACGTCAAACTCTATCTTAAGGCTGTAGATTACTTTAACGTGAGGCTAATTTAGGACTTACACAGCCACCGTAAATATTGGGGATGGTTCGTTGCAGAAAGCTAACGCACCAACAATTTGTTTCAAGTGGATATCGAAGCCACATCTTGAGCGTTGAGTTTTTGTGCGATCGCATCCAGCACCCTCTGTTCTGCTTCAGAAACCTCTCCGCTATTTTCGGCAATGCGACGGCATTGAGCTAATAGCGGTACTGCAAAGTCGGGGTTAAGTTGCTCTAACAATGCACCCAATGGTTGAGGGGACTTGATGTTAGCAGCAATCCTTTTGAGAGAATCAGCATTTAATTGCAAGACCTTCAATTCTGGCAGAATATCTTCCCAGTTTTTGTTGGGATAACTTGCCAAAATCATGTGAACCATAATTTGATCCATTCCTGCTTGCTGGGCGATCGCCACATCGAGATATTTCTCGCTTTGTTGCTGAATCGCTTGCAGCGTTTCGGTGCCAGGTTCTTCAGTCTCTTCCCTCAGTTTGGCTTCGTAAAACTGGCGCGCCGCATATCCCAGCGCGTACAGCATCGTAGCATTGGTACTCGCACCAATCATCGCGCCAGCCAGCGGTACGTTGCGTAAAAAGCCCAAACCAGCTCTCATTGCGTTGCTACCGCCTAGCGCTAACCCAAAAATTGCCAAAACCTCGCCTTTTCGGGCTGGCTGTTGCAAATCCATCCCATAAGCGGCGGCAATTTCATAAACCATTTCGGTTTGAATCGCAGTAGTCGCGGCTAAATCGATCGCCAGCAGTGCAGCCGCGACACCGGGTAAAATGCTGCTAGCAAATCCGACACCACCGGCGCGGATCGCTTTTTCCACCATAATGCGATGGGCAATTTCGCTGGGATCTTCATTGGGATACTTTTGTTGGAGTTCCTTGACTTGAGCTTCGGCTTTGGCTAAGTCGATGCGATCGCTGACCCCAACTAACCAATCAAGCCTGAGTAACCCTGCCACTGGTTTAACAAAGGGAAGATTGCCAACATAAGTTACCGCATCTCCGGTTCCTTGCGTCGCTTGTCCAATCAATCGATAAGTTTGTTTAGCAGCAGCTTCCCCCCAATCAAATGCTGTGTCAAAAACCGCTTTGCCTGTACTCAGTGCAGATTCTGTTGTCTCGGCAATGAAATTTAACAAACCAGACTTTTGCTGTGAATTAGTTTCTTTTTTTGAGTTTGATTGGTCATCCATCACTGTTTTTTCAATTAACTACAATACGCCAGATTTTCTGCTTGGACGTAGCCTCTCAGAGGCACTGTAATCGGCACCCAACCATCCGTTCCTATACTTTCAATCGTCACTCTTCGTCCATCCGCGACGACTCCAAGGCTTTCCCCATCAGTGGAAGGTGCTTGATGTACGTTAATTCCTCTGGCCGCTGCAACTTGGCGGCAGTTAGTAGGAGGCGGGGCGGTTGCGGCTTCACACGCTCCGAGAAAACCACCATATACGTAGCCTTGTATCGGGGCTGTAATTGGTACCCAGCCATTCTCACCAAGACTTTGAATCGTCACATTTCGTGCGGAACCGATGATGCCAACCGCTTCGCTGTTAGCCGTCGCTTGTCGCCGAACATTAAGACCATTCCTAGCAATAACCTGGCGACAGCTATCCGGTACTTGCGCTAGTAAAGATTCACCTTGAATCTGCATTTTATTTGTATTAGCGGCGAACGAGGGAGCAACTAATACCGTTGCCGTTAACAAGATCGAATTTGTTAACCTTGTATATTTTTGCCAGATACTCTGCTGTGGCATCGCTTTATCTCCTTTTAAATCTCTATGCCAAAACCTTAGAAAAGGTTTTTAGCTCGTTCATCTTCTCCAAGAAAAGATGAATCATCATCCCAATGGTATAAAATAATTCGACTCCCTCCTGTGCTTGTTGAATTTTCAGGTTTTATCATCGCTAATCAAGCATAAACGCGAGGTTTGCGAGCGCCAAGAGCAGCACCACTCATTGCCGCTGCCAAACTTAGCAAAGAGCCAAGTAGAAATGACCAAGTAGCTTTAGCTGTATTACCAGCTATATCGCGAACTTGATTTGCGTCTACATTCGGCGCTTGATTCGGTATATTAACGCCGCCCTGTTGTTGTACTTGATTGGCAATTTCTCCAGCATTAGCAGCCGCAGCGCCAACAGCACCCGATATCCCGCTTCCTAATAACCAAGCACTAAGTGCTAATGTAGCTCCCCAAAGAATTGCTGCATTCAAAAATGCTGTTTTCTTAGTCATAGGGCCGCAGCTTTGAGCCATCACCCAACCGCCCAAAAATAGGGAAATCAGCAAACTGATAATCGACCAAATTACTACCCCAATACCAACGGAACCTGCATCCGCACCTGTTGCACCTGCGGTTAATCCGATCGCCATTGCCAAAGCGCTTAAAATTAATTGAGTACCCAGAGCGATCGCAATTCCTGCCAAAATTGGCCCCCACCTCACTTGATCGTGGTAATCCACCAGCGGATTGACGATTGTAGGCTCAGTGAGTGGACTGCCCGATCGATCTGGATAAGTCATAAAAGATTAACCCCTGCGTTACGTTGTTACTTGTTTTCCGTTGCTTGTAGTTTAATTTTACTTAATAAGTATTACTAGAATATCTACCGAGGGGCATAATATTTTCTTATTTGATGATTTTAACGATCAAAAGTAGTAATTTCGATTTATGAGCGAAATTTCATCCAGAAAAAACCCCCGCAGCTAGTTAGAAATGTCCTTAATTTTGTAGGCTCTCGCGTAGTTGAAGTGATAATAAAACCTGAGAAATACTTGTGAGATATTTTGGCATAAAGGTTGTAGGTTAGCTCAACCCAACCTACGAATAATTAGATCCATTTATCACATTCAGTAGGGGAGAGATAAATTCATCTACCTAAAGATAGAAAAATATAAAAAAATATTGCTATCTTGATAATTTTCAATTTGCTGAATCATTCATAAGAAGGAAGTATTAGACCTGATATCTATCTAAAGTAGGTACACAAGTTGATGTAGATAGTACAGGAAACAACAATGTTACTTTACAAAATTGAGGATTTTAATCCCAACTACCGCCAAGCAGCTTTTGAGGACGACGATATCAAAGGGCTTGATGTGTATGGCGGAAGTACCGATGATAAAATTGGCACGATCGATACTGTGCTGGTAGATGAGACAGGACGTTGCCGCTATTTTGTGGTAGAGACTGGTTCTTGGATTTTTGACAAAAAAGTTTTACTTCCCATCGCTCTTTGTCGCATTGATTTTAATGGGCGGCGTGTTTACGCTACAGGTTTGCGGAGTAAAGACCAAGTGGAAAAACTACCCAGGTATGAGCATGGGATAGCAGTTGATTACGATTATGAAGAACAAGTGCGGGGTATTTATCGAACTTCAACAGTAGAAGCGTCTGTACCAGTAGAAGCATCATTACCTTTAGAAGCACCCGTTCCAGTTTCTACCACGCATTCTGTCTTGCCTCAAGCTAGTAATCCTGCTTATGACCGGGATACCTATACTTACGATCGAGAGCCCCAATTGTATCAGATGAACGAACAGGATCATCAAAAACTAAAACTGTACGAAGAACGATTAGTTGCAGATAAAACCCGTCGCAAAACAGGCGAGGTAATAATTGGCAAGCAAGTTGAAACCAAAACGGTACAACTTGAGGTTCCTGTAGAAAAAGAGCGAGTTGTGATTGAGCGCACTACTCCAGAATATGCAGGGAGTCGAGTAACTCCAGATACCGCCTTCAAGCAAGAAGAAATGGCACATTTGGAAATCTACGAAGAAACTGTCAATATCCAAAAGCAAGCGTTCGTGCGCGAGGAAGTGCAAGTCAGAAAAGAAGTTGAGCAAGATACGGTTGAGGCAACAGACACAGTACGTCGCGAAGAGTTAGATGTTGTAAAAACAGAAGGGGAAGCGGATATAAAAAAACGTAATCCGCTCTAACTCAGCCAAATAGTCTCGTTAAAAATGCCAAAATCAGGAGGAGATTTCTCATGTCTAATCGCAGCCATTTACCGTCAATCAGCGTAGCCTTTTTAGCTTTAGCCGTTAGTGTCAGTGGCACTGGTTTTGTGCTAAGTTCCCAGCAAGTTGCTGCTCAACAAGCTAAATCGCAATTTCCTGATGTACCGCCGAATTACTGGGCGCGTCCGTTTATTGATTCCTTAGCTGAAAAAGAGATTGTTACCGGATATCTAGACGGAACTTTTAGACCAAAACAGGTTGTGGATCGGGATGAATTTTCGGCGATGATCCACCAAGCTTTTAATCGAGCAAGCGTTAGAAAGATACCCAGTGGAAGTTACTTTAAGGATGTGCCTCAAAACTACTGGGCAGCAACTCCGATTAAAGAAGCTTATGAAACGGGATTTATGAATGATTTTCCCGGAAAGGAGTTTCGTCCGAAGCAGCCCTTGACTAAGGCACAAGCATTAGTTGTGTTAATGAGGGGTTTAAATATGGATTTTAATCCCCCTGTTGTCAAAACCGATCAAGCTGCTGCAACTCCAGCAAAGCCAACTCCAGTAAATAAACGTCGAATTGCTAGGAACCGTTTGGCATTTCCCCTCGCAGCGACTGTTTTGATGCAGCCGTTATTACCTGTAGTGGCAAGGCAGCAGCCTGCGGCTGCGCCCGCACCTAAACCGGCTAAGACTGTTCCACCAACAACGACAAAAGCTGCAACTGCGCCTGCTAAAAATTCGGCATTAGATTTTCTCAATTCCTACTATAAAGATGCCGAGAAACTTCCTAAATATGCGGTTGAGCCAGTAGCAGCAGCGACAAAGGCAAAGATAGTGGTCAACTATCCAGATCCCACAGTTCTTAATCCGAACGAGTTGCTGAGTCGGGGTAGTGCTACTGCCCTAATTCATCAAGCTTTGGTCAATCAAGGTCAGATAGAACCGCTTCCCGACAAGAATACTGCTAAGTACATTCCTACGAGCCCACGTCGCTAGTTCTGCCATCAACATTAACTTTTTTACCCTAGGATTCTATTGACTCGAAACCAGCGATAGCCGTAGGCTTCTAAGGGAATAGATGGCGAATCGGCATCGAGAGATTCATACAGCCGATCGCCAAATAAATCGCACAGATTGCTGTATTCGTTAGATTTGAGCGTAGCGGTACAAGGTTTGTCGG
This sequence comes from Microcoleus sp. K1-B1, assembly GCF_036704705.1. Taxonomy (NCBI): domain Bacteria; kingdom Bacillati; phylum Cyanobacteriota; class Cyanophyceae; order Oscillatoriales; family Microcoleaceae; genus Microcoleus; species Microcoleus sp. K1-B1. The sequence continues at coordinate 117,692 of NZ_JAUBSH010000002.1, forward strand.
CTAGATTGTGGACAGCAATCACCGTCCTGCCTTGCCAGTCGCAGCAGTGGGCTAACACCGAGGGAGAGTCGGTTTCCAGAATGTGCCACTTGCCCATACCCAACTCAGGACATTGCTTGCGGATGCTGATTGCACGTTCCATCCAGTTAATTAATGAGGCAGGATCGCGCTGCGCTGCGGCGACATTGACTTGTTTGTAACCGTATTCTCCGATCGCGATCGCAGGTCTGGCAAGGGCCTCAGTTGCAGCCGTCGAGAAGCCACCATTCGCTGCATCTGACCATTGCATCACCGTGCGGACGCTACCTCGACCTTCCAGCGAAAGGTCATCGCCCATGCCAATTTCTTCGCCATAGCGCAGCATGGGTGTACCAGGCAGAGTGAACAGCAAGCTGTAGACAAGTTCAATCCGGCGACGATCGCCTCCCATCATCGGTGGTAAGCGACGACGAATCCCGCGCCCGAAAATTTGCATCGTTTCATCAGGGGCAAATGCTGCAAAAATTTCTTCTCGTTCCGATGAAGTAATGCGGTCTAGCGTCAGTTCATCATGGTGGCGCACAAAATTAAGCCACTGACAAATATGAGGAATATCCGGTAAGGTTTTTAGTCCATCACGCAATGCTGTGGATTCTTGACGCGCCAGGGCCAAAAACAGATGCTGGTTCAGCAAAAAGTTGAACAGGATGTGCATTCTGTCGCCCTTATCAAAGTAGATAGGAATTTGCTCGCGATCGACATTTGCTTCCGCCAGCAACACTGCATCACCCTGACGCGATGACACAAAATCTCTCATTTCTTCCAAGAAACCTCGCAGCTTTTCGGGGTCTGCACCTTCGATGCCAATTCCTTTAATTAAAAAGGGAACAGCATCAATGCGAAATCCAGACACGCCCAGTTCTAGCCAGAAACCCATAATTTTGCAGATTTCTTCTCGTACCGCCGGATTGGCAATATTCAAATCTGGCTGTTCTTTATAGAAGTGATGCAAATAGTAAGCGTTTGCTTGTTCGTCGTACTCCCAAATACTGTCCTCGGCATCAGGAAATACCAGCAATTCTGGATCAGTTTTGGGTGGATTTTCTGACCACACATAGTAATCGCGATACTTGGAGTTTTTATCGCTTTTGGCTGCCACAAACCAAGGATGCTGATTGGACGTATGATTTACTACCAGATCGATCAGCACGCGAATTCCTCGTTCCCTTGCTTGGTGCATGAACTCGACAAAATCTCCCAGGGTTCCCAGTCGCGGATCAATGTTGTAGTAATCCATCACGTCATAACCATTGTCTCGGTTAGGGGAAGGATAAAACGGCAGCAACCACAAACAAGTAATTCCTAGCGCGGATAAATAGTCTAGGCGGTTGATAAGTCCCTGAAAGTCGCCGACACCATCGCCGTCCGAGTCCATGAAGGTTTCAACATCGAGGGAGTAGACAATTGCGTTTTTATACCAGAGGTCTTTCATATCAGTAAATTTCTTAATAGAGAAACTGTGTAACATGGCTGTGTTCAGAAACACGACCACAGGGCTATTTAGAAAGCTGAATTCCACGGCTATAGCTCATCCTTCGGAAGATGAGCCTAAGTTATGTTTGTCCAGATTCAAAATCTATCCATCTCAAGCTCGATGAAATATCTGTCACTATAATAAATCAATTACGAAAAAAAAACGGTTGCTCATGCTGACTACCATTAGCAGGAGCAACTGCTACCAATTTCCGATTAGATGTTCATGCAAATAGTCAACTTGTTTAGCTTGTAGCTACACTGTCTTCGATCTCTTTCGCCAAGACAGTGCAAAATCGCCAACCTTAGTTAAATCGGCCAGCGCTTTTAAGTCCTTACGGCATAGCAGTTGTGTTTGCCTTTAGCGATCGCCAATGTTGCCAACTAATCTTCTACCCAATTGAGTAACCCAAGAGAAGTAACAGCTCCAAAAAAGTGAGCGCCAATCAGATTGACGTTTGCCATCGTCACAAAAATATCTAGGGAACGAATCACATTTTCTGGCGCATAAGCTGCCATCGCTTGGGGCTGACTAAGAGTTTTTGCTAGGACTACAGCAACTGTTTCTTCAGAAGCAACAAAGGCGATTAATACCCCCACTAAACTAGAAACTAATCCAATCCGTAAGGTGTGAGTAATATGTTCTTTGCTGGGATATACCTGGGAATTTTCTGCGTGCAAAAGTCGGCCTAAAAGCCTATAGCGAAAATCCCAAAAAATTCTAAAGCACAGCAATAACAGACCAACTATGGCTAAAAATATGCCGAACCCAATACCTGCATTATTATTGGTTTGTTCGCTCATGTTGCGACCCAACATAGCAAATAATAAAACAATGCCGGAAACAGCACCAAAAAATAACTGTATCCAAAAGCTAAATCTACTAAACAAGCGAAAAGTTGCGACGAATTCGCTTTGGGTCAGCGGTTGCGACAAGGATTCTGGTTGATTCAGTTGATTCATTATATACACCTTATTGCTGAATTGCTCATGAAAGCCAACGACGTAAGAAATAGGTTCTGCTTGTCTTCCTGTAGCAAGCGATCGCCTTGTGGTTAGCTATTAGATTTTTCCTGAAAAGTCAGTTAAGGGCAGGACAGGATGCCGGATGTTTGGGAACCGAATTCGGCAATTTCCGGTAAAGAAAAGGTGGAACTCAACACAGCCACTGCAGTTGTGGTTGATTTGATTTTCCTACAATCCTCCCGGTTCTGAACAATCAACTTCTTACGACAATGGGAATTTAGAGTCTTAAAAATCGACTTAGGCAAAACGTCTATTGTCTTTGTTCACCATTTCAAAATCTTGCTTCAATCTCCATTTAATCTAACTAGCCCAACCTTGCCATCTGTCTGATGCCATAAGAAAATATCCACCTGATGGAAGATGATTGAGGAAAAATTTATGATATAGCCTTGAGTTAAGTGCGATCGATCGCACTATTGGCGATCGATGCTGGATTCCCAACTGTGGCACTGGGGCGCATCCATTCTTGCAACGTCCATAAGCTAGTTAAGGCAGTTATTATAGGGCCACCCAACGATCAGCCTTTTTCCGGCTTTTTACCCTCAGCGATCCGATGAAATTATCTCAAACTGCGAAGATGGTTGAATGGGTTGATTGGCAGGCGTTGCATTAAGCATGAGTTTTATTGGTATTACCAGCATTATTGGTTTGTTTGGCAAGTTCCACTGCCTTTTGTGAACGGGATTCTGGCATTCATATTAGCCTTAATTCCCTATAGGGACACAATTTTAAGCGTAAGTCCACCGCTGCTGTGGCCTTTATTAAATTCGCCTTCAAAAACAGGCGCGGTGTTGTTGCTTTATTTCCTAATTCAACAAATTGAAGGCAATTTTGTCACACCTATCATTATGAAAAAGCAGGTATCTTTGCTTCCGGCTTACACCTTAGCTCTCGTGACAGCATTCGGATTTTTCTTTGGTTTTTTGGGATTATTTTTAGCGCTACCAATTCTAATTGTTATTCAAATTTGGGTTAAAGAAGTTTTAATCAAAGATATACTAGACCCCTGGCAGACTGCTCCATCAGAGCCAGTAAATAACCCATAAAGCTATATTTGTCAAGCCCAATTTATGTGAAATTTATCAATCAATCAACCGATGATACTCCCGCTCAAGACAGATGACAAACATCTCTACATAAGCTAATAATTAGGTTAATAAATAATAATATAAATAGTTTGTTTAATAACTCAGTTAACTGGAAAGGAATGCACCATTGCCTATGGCAGCAGTCGTGAGCAACTAAATTGTCAAAAAATATGAAACGGGACAACTCACCAACCGACAGCATTAAAAACTCAATTGGACAGGCAGCTTCTCATCCCTGGTTTGAGCGACTGGCAAGATTGGGATATGCTTCCAAAGGCTTAGTTTACTTTATTGTCGGTTTTTTAGCAGCACAAGCAGCCTTTAGTATGGGCGGCAGGACAACCGATACTAGCGGTGCCTTATCAGCAATTGTTAACCAACCCTTCGGAAAATTTCTGCTATTTCTGGTAACGATTGGCATTATTGGTTATGCCCTTTTGCGTATCGTTCAGACAATTCTCGACCCAGAACACGAAGGACAGAAAATGGATGCCAAGCGAATTGCCCAACGCATTGGCTACGCCTTAAGTGCTTTAGCTTACGCAGGTTTGGCTTTAACGGCTGTAAAACTGATAATGGGTTCGGGCGGTGGTAATAGCGATACAAGCGAAGATTTGACAGCCCAAATTTTAGCACAACCTTTTGGACAATGGCTGGTAGGATTGGCAGGATCAATTGTTATTGGTGTAGGATTTTCTTATTTTTACGAAGCATATAAAGCCAAATTTCGCCGCCATTTCAAGCTAGATGAAATGAGCCAAACCGAGCAAACTTGGGCTACACGGTTGGGTCGGTTCGGAATTGCTGCCCGTGGAGTTGTTTTCGTTATAATCGGTTTTTTCTTAATTCAAGCAGCAAGGCTATCGGATGCCAGTCAAACGAAGGGATTGGGCGATGTGTTGGGAATTCTGGCACAACAGCCTTTTAGTCCAGTGATTTTGGCTCTAGTACCTTTGGGTTTAATTGCCTATGGCATCTACTCGGTAATTGAAGCTCGCTATCGGCGAATTTTCGGTTCATAAGCTTGCCCGTTATACAGAAAGTTAGGAATTTTGAGTACAAGATTTTTTTTACTTATCTAACTCAAAACTCATAACTTTTACAAGGCATTTTGATTCAATCACCTACTTTTAAGTCGGGATATTTTAACTCACAACTCAGGGCGGGCACGGAAGCACCGCCCCTACTGTACTCAAAACTCCTAAAAACTTATGGCAAAAATTGGTTATCATGTTTCCCATGAACAGTTTAAGCCCAGCGAACTGCTGAAATATGTCCAAATGGCAGAACAAGCTGGCTTTACCCATGCCCTTTCTTCCGATCACTTTCATCCTTGGAGTGAAGCGCAAGGACAAAGTGGTTTTGCTTGGTCTTGGTTGGGTGCAGCAATGCAAGCAACGCCGAGGCTTTCCTATCGGGTTGTTTGCGCTCCCGGACAGCGGTATCATCCGGCTATTATTGCCCAAGCTGCGGCAACGTTGGCAGAAATGTTTCCCAATCGTTTTTGGCTAACGGTTGGCAGCGGTCAAGCGTTGAACGAACATATTACTGGGGATAAGTGGCCTACTAAGAGCGATCGCAACACGCGGCTCAAAGAATGTGTCGATATTATCCGCGCCCTTTGGGCAGGAGAAACCGTCACCCATCGCGGTTTAGTGTGCGTAGAAGATGCAAAACTCTATACCCGCCCGGAAATTCTCCCATTAATTATCGGCGCGGCAGTTACCCCAGAAACCGCAGAATGGGTGGGCAGTTGGGCTGATGGATTAATTACTACTTCTCGCCCACCTGAAAAGTTAAAAAAAGTCGTCGATGCGTTTCGTCGCGGTGGCGGAGAAGGGAAACCAATGATTTTGAAAGTGCAGCTTTCCTATGACAGTAATGCAGAGAAAGCACTACAAGGCGCTCATGATCAATGGCGTAGTAACATCTTCAAAAGCAAAATGTTGACAGAACTGATAACACCCGATCAATTTGATGCCGCCGGGGAGTTTGTGCAACCAGAGGAGTTATATCAACACGTCCGCATCTCGGCAGACCAAGAGCAGCATATTGAGTGGTTGCAAAAAGATATTGAATTGGGGTTTGATCAATTAATTTTGCACAACGTTAACCGAGAACAAGAGCAGTTTATTGAGGTGTTTGGCGAAAAAGTAGTGCCAGCGCTGACCAAAACTTGATCTTGGCATCTACCTAATTCAAGACTTTGAATTCTGATTTAATAATTGCTGAATCTCACCCCGCAAGGCAGCAATTTCCGTTTGAAGTGATGCAATTGATTTCGCTCCTGCTAATTCTGCTTCGTCATCCTCTGCATCGCGACCAATAAAAAATGTGGCGATGGTCGCAGTTACATAACCAAAAACCGCAAACGCATAGAGTGCCAGAACAAGGCAAAGTATGCGACCTTCTGGCGTTTTGGGCCAATATTCCGAACCCATTGTCATCATTAGCATTGCCGTCCACCATAAGGCTGTGCCGTAATTATTTAACCCGGAGGAACCATCGGCGACATCTTTTTCAAAAGCATACATCCCTGCTGCACCTACCAAGGTAATAATTATCGTTAGTCCTACGACATAACCAAATCCGCGACGGCTAACACTCGCAGCTAATGCCCGCATCCCTCGATTCGTACCAGTCATAACTCGCAACAACTGCAAACTTCGCACAGCCCGTGCCGTTTTGAATGCTCGCACCACTCGTACAATCCTCAAGGTACGCAAAGCAGGCAGCAGCAGAGAAAAAGCCGTTATCCAATGGCTTTTGATATAGGAAATTTTGCGGGGAGCCAAGGCAAATTTAACTAGAAAATCTGCAATAAAGATAATCCAAATAGTAGTGCTAACGACTTCTAGCAGTGGATTTAATCCCCAAATTAATTCAATAATAAATAGGGCTAGCCACACAAATGCCAGCACCAGCATGGGAGCTTCCAGCCAATCTTATAGCTGTAGCAAAATCTCGCCTTGCTCTTGTTCTATGGCTTGTTTTTTGGCTAGGTTGGGGTTGTTCATCTACCTACCAAATCATTAAAAGTTGGTCTTTTACGCTGCATTTTAGCATAAGCTTTCGCCAACGGCACAGCAGTAAAGCCGTGGGGGATTATTGACGCGCAAACAATTAGGCTACCAATGACCCAAGCTAACTCTAATCCCGTTTTACGTAGCGCCAGCATGGCATAGAAAATCGCTGCCGCCCCGATTGGACCAAACCATCCTAAAAACAAAGTATCCTGCCAGCTTTTTAGCTAATCCAGCTCCTATGGGCTAAGACAGCGCAACTACAAAACCTTGTTAAATTCATTCGCACTCTAACGCCCTTCCCTCTTCACCTCCAACTCTTCACGCCGCAGTGTTTCCGTTGCCTCAACCATCTCCGTTTCAACTTCTTTCCTGATGTTAACTTCTTCGCGCACGAAAGCTTCTTTTTTGATCTCAGCAGTTTCTTCGTAAACGTCCATACGCATCATTTTTTCCTGCTTGAAGGGAGTATCCCGATTTACTGGCGCACCTGCCTTTTCGGGAGTTATACTTTCAATTACCACTCGCTCTTTTTCTGTTGGAACGGAAACTCGTGCCGTTTCGGTTTCTACTCGCTTGCCAATTGCTACCTCGCCAGCTTTGTGACGGCTTTTTTCTGCAACCAGTCGTTCTTCGTAGAGTCGGAACTTGTGATGCTCGCGCTCGTTCATCTGATACAATTGAGGCTCTTGTTCGTATGTGTAGGTGTTTCGGTCATAACCAGCCGTCCTAGCTTGATTAGAGACAGAACGCGGCATAGAAACTGGTGCAGATGCTTCTAAAGGCAATGATGCTTCTACAGGTGCAGACCCTTCTACCGTTAGACTACGATAAACACCCCGAACTTGTTCTTCATAATCGTAATCAACCACCATCCCATCCTCATACCTGGGCAGTCTCTCTGCTTGGTCTTTACTGCTCAAACCCGTCGCGTAGATGCGCTCTGCATCAACATCCACTCGACAAAGAGCAACTGGAACTAATACCTTCTTGCCAAATATCCAGAAACCAGTGTCAACAACAAAATATCGGAAACGCCCTGTCTCATCAACTAGCGCTGTATCAATAGAGCCAATCTTCTCATCTGTATTTCCAGCATAGATATCCAGACCTTTGATATCTTCGCCATTAAAAGCAGCTTCGCGGTAGTTGGGATTAAAATCTTCAATTTTGTAAAGTAACATACCAGTCTTTCCTTTTCTATCTATATCAACTTATAACCCCATTTTAGATAGACCTCAAATTTGATGCTTCCTTCTTATGAAGGATTAAGTGAAACAGAATAGTAGGATGAGTATATTTATTTTAAAATTTTTATGTCTTTGGATAGATGACTTTTTATTTTTGAGCTGGGTTCACTCTCCTCAAGTTTCACAATAGGTTTTTAACTATTTTTATAAAAAAATACATTTATAAATTAGAATTTGATACTCTACATTAACGCATAAAAAATATATAGCAATCCTAAATGATTTGTGTAATTCTTATTGTAGGGGCAAACCCCCCGTGGTTGCCCCGCATTGGCTGGGGTAGGCACTCTTAGCACTACCCCTACATATTTTTCCAAGTGATGCGACGATTGCTATATACATAATTTTTTATTGGAAAAATAGACTTTTATCCCACATTCCGCACCCTGAACTGTCACACTACGAATTTTCGGAGTTTGGCTAAATTGAACTGGCGAGCGCAAGTCCAATTTCCCACTTCTGTGTATAAAAAATGATTAGTTGGGTTCACAAAATTCCGCAAAAACCGATTGTGACAGTGGAGGGTGCGGAAAGTGGGTTTATGTGAGATATTTTGGGGAAACATATTTGAACAACTTTGCCTTGATTATGCTACTCCCTATGTTGAAATATCATTATGAATATATGCAATGTCGCCTCTTCAGCAATCAATTTACAATAACTAATAACTAATAACTAATAACTAATAACTAATAACTAATAACTAATAACTAATAACTAATAACTAATAACTAATAACT